>CALCIC010000053.1 GCA_937907405.1 uncultured Isosphaeraceae bacterium
TCGGTTCGGCACCCGAGGCGAGGACGGCGAGGCCGAGGGGGAAGAGGAGATCCTCCCGGCCGAGGACGGCACGCTGGTCGCTCAGGTGTTCAAGACGGCCAACGACCAGTTCATGGGCAAGCTCAGCTTCCTCCGCATCCTTTCCGGCCGGATCACCGCCGACTCCAACCTCGTCAACCTTCGCAGCGGCAAGACCTGCAAGGCGGGGCACATCTACGTGCTTCAGGGCAAGGCGCAGGAAGAGGTTTCCGAGGCGATCGCCGGCGACCTCGTGGCGATCGCCAAGTTCGACGACCTGCACGTCTCGGACACCGTCAGCAACGTCGGGGGCAACACGGCGGTCCGCCAGCTCAAGGCGGCGCCGATCAAGTTCCCCTCGCCGATGGTCCCGCGCGCCGTCACCCCCAAGGCCCGCGAGGACGAGGCCAAGATCTCCGCCGGACTGGCCAAGATCGCCGATGAAGACCCGACGTTCACAATCCGTCGCGACGCCCAGACTCACGAACTGGTGATCTCGGGGATGAGCGACCTGCATCTCGACGTCATCCAGCAACGGCTCAAAAACCGGTACAAGCTGGAGATGTCGACCCACATCCCCCACGTGCCGTACCTCGAAACGATCACGACGCCGGCCGAGGCCGACTACCGTCACAAGAAGCAGACCGGCGGCCGCGGCCAGTTCGCCGAGGTCCATCTCCGCGTCCGCCCCGTCGAGCGCGGCAAGGGCTTCTCGTTCGTCGACGCGGTGAAGGGGGGCGTGATCCCCGGTCAATACATCCCAGCCGTCGAGAAGGGGGTGCGCGAACGACTCGACCGGGGCGCCGTCTCGGGAAACCAGGTCGTCGACGTGGAGGTCGAGGTCTACTTCGGCAAGGAGCACCCGGTCGACAGTTCGGAGCAAGCGTTCAAGACGGCCGCCGACCACGCGTTCCGCAAGGCGTTCGAGAAGGCCAACCCCGTCCTGCTCGAACCCATGGTGGCGGTCGAGGTCACGGTGCCGGCGGCCCACTTCGGCGACATCTCGGCCGACATGTCCACGCGCCGGGGACACATCACGGGGATGGAGACCCTCTCCGCCGGGCTGCAAACCATCCAGGCGACCGTCCCGTTGGCGGAAATGCTCTCCTACGCGTCGACCCTCAAGAGCGTGACGTCGGGCCAGGGCTCGTTCACCATGGAGATGCGGAACTACGAACCCGTCCCCCCCAACATCCAGCAGCAAATCGTCGACCGCTACCAGAAGTCCCGCGCGGGGATCGAGGAGGAGTGAGTCGCGCCGGCGGGCCGCGCCGTCCTCAGCGCGGCGCGGCCCGTCTTCGGCTCGCGCTCGGCTCGGTCGATCCGATCAAAACCACGACATCAGATACTTCTCTAGGAACGGCGGAGGAGTGGATCTGAGGACGAGCAAAATGCCGATCACCGTCATGACGAACTGGATCGCCGCCGAGGTCCAGGCGATCATCTGGTTGGTGACGCGGAAGTAAAACTGACCGCGCGTCTCCTGGTCGCCGTGGATGATCTGCCGGCCCCGGCCGATGGTCGCGCCGCCGACCGCGAAATGAACCACGGCGCAGAGCAACACGCTGAACAGCAGCATCCCGCAGCCGAAATGTTGATGCGGCAACCCCTCCCCCTTCAGCTCCTGAAACGCGATCGCGCCGAAGGCGACCAGGGTGCCGGTGTCGGAGCCCCGGATGATCTCCTCGTTGCCGTAGCGCAGCAGGTCGTATCCCCAGTTCTCCGGCGCCTGTTGCTTCTTGTTCGTAATGTTGTGCATGGTCGGATACGGGTCGAACGAAGAAGGGGATCCGATCGGCGATCGAAGCGGCTCGCCGGTTCAGTCTAACACGCCGCTACGACGGCCGCCCGTCGGAACCGTCGATTTCGTGACCGTGCCGGTTCGCTCGCCTGGGATGGCTCGACTTCCGCTGATTCCGCAGGCTGACCGTCCAGGCGACCATCAGAATCATCACCCGGGTCGCCTTGCCGCGCGTCTTCTTGTTGCCGGCCACGGCCTGGAGCGACGCCTGAGACTCGGCCGAGCCCCCCCCGGCGATCGCCGACGACTTCGGCCCGGGGGTCGGCACCAACCCGTTGAGGTCGCCCGCGAATGCGACGCCCGTCCCCGTGGAAGCGGCGGCCACCTGAATCGGCGCCTTCCGGGCCGAGAGCAGGTCCGCCAGGATCTCCTCAAGACTCCGGCCGCCGTCGCCGTCGCTCGTCTTGCGCGCCATCTTCGAGAACGGGCGGCTTCCCCCGAGTCCCTGACCGGGGAACGCCGGGAAGACCGGGATCGACCCCTTGGGGGGCGGCGGCGACGACGACGCGCTCGGGGGCGATGCGGAATTGAAGAAATTGAGCGCGCCCGCCGACGGATTCGAGAGGGTCGGCAAGACCGGCGCCGCCCCCCTGGGGGGCGCCTGGGTCGCCGCCGTCGGGGGGACTGGAGCCCCCCCTCTGGGAGCGGCCGGGCCCGACGCCTCGGTCGTGATCGGGATCGACGCGGCGTTCACCGTCACCGCGAGGCGGACCGTCGCCGAAGCCCCGGCGAGATCGACGACCGTCACGGCCGCCTGGTACGTACCGGCGGCCGAGAAGGCGTGGGACGCCTGGTAGCTCCGGGCGGTCAGCCCGCCGCCGAAGTCGGTCGTCGTCCGATCGCCCCAGTCGATCGAAACGTGGAACCGATCAAGGAACCCCGGGTCGTGGAACGTCGCCGTCAACAGACCCGACCGCCCCACGTCAAGCGCGTCCGCGAACGTCACGGCGTCGAACGCGGGCGCGACGTCGGCGACGTTCACCTGAAACGTCGAGCTCCCCCGCGGGCCCAGGGCGTCGGTCACATCGATCGTGGCCGCGTAAACGCCGTGAACCCCGAAGATGCGGCTCAGGCGCCCCAGATCGCCCGCTTGATCGACGGTCCACGACTGGCTGTTCAGGCCGTCGCTCCAGGAGACGTGGACCGTCCAGGGGCCGTCGGCGCCCGGATCGCCGAAGCTCCCCATCGCGAACGTCGTCTCGGTCCCCTCGACGGCCGTCTGATCGCCGGGAGACTTGACCGTCGGCGCGACGTTGGCGACGATCGTCGTGAAGCTCGAATCGCCCGACAGGCCGCCGACGTCGGTGACATGCACGCCGACCGTATATGCTCCAGGTCGGGCGTACACGTGGTCGGCTGTTCCCAGGGCGCCGACGTGGAAGGCGTCGAACGTGGTCGGCGCCGAGCCGTCGCCCCAGTCGACGACGACGGTCCAGGGCGCGTCGCGGCCCGGGTCGGTCAGGCTGCCCAGGTCAAGGCTCGCAATCGTCCCCTCGACCGCGTGCTGGTCGCCGGGCGATTGCAGGCTGGGGGCGACGTTCAAGACCTCGATCACGGCCTGGGCGACGGCTCGGGCGCCGTCTGGGTTGTAGACCCGGATCGGCACCACGTAGGTTCCCGGCTGATCGAAGAGGAGGGTAGCCGAACCGTTCGTGTTCGAGATCGAGAACGAGCCGTCGCCGCGCGGGTCGAACTCGTAGGTCAAGCCTCCCTCCTTGATCGTGTGGAGGTTGAAGGCGGTGACGTCGATCGTCGCGGTCGAGCCCTCGTTGATCGGCGAGCCCACCCGGACGTCCGTGATGATCGGCGGGTTGACCGCCAGGATCGGCAGGCCGGCCACGTTCTGGATCTCGGGCGCGAGCCCCCCGAGGAAGTCGAGGGCGCGTGGGGAGGGGGTCGTCGACTGGAACTGGACGCCGACGCTCCCCGTCGCTTCGATCGACGCGTAGATGCGAGCCAGCAGCCCGGCGTCGGTCGATGAGAAGAAGCCGGTGTCGAGAACGCCCGACCGAAACCCGCCGTCGGGATTCATCGACAGGCCGGTTCGGCCGTCGGGGCTGGTTTGCTGGGTGGGCACGCTGCTGAAATCGCCGAGCGCCGAGCCGTTGACGAGCAGCACGTCTCGACCTCGGGCCGGATCGCCGGGCCCCGTCCCCCCGCCGTTGATCGTGACCCGGACGGCGATCGCCGAAAGGCCGCCCCCCAACGTGTCGAGGATCGACGGGGTGAACCCGGACTTGGCGCCGAGGAGGCCCGTCCCCCCCGGATCGATCGCGCCCGCGAACAGTTCGCCCGGGGCGATCTCCGCCTCGATGCGGCCCCCCGAGGCCCCGAAGAGATCGATCACGACGCCTCCGACCGGCGTGATCGAGCTCAAAAGCGGCCCGGGGGAGGTCGGCGAGAGCATCGTGAACGTCGTCGGCACCGCGCGCTCTTCCAACGAATCCAGTCCGAGCCTGACGCCGCGGCGCCGACGCCCACAACGGCGCCGGTCCCGGCGCCCCCGAGATCCCGGCTCGCGCGAGGGCCAGCCCGCCGGGACGTTTCGTCCGAACGGCCTTGGCAACGTTCGTGAAGCGCATGCCGTCGCGAATTGCATGGAATCGCCGGGCCCGCGGAATGGTGTTCGGGTACGAGCGGCTCAACGGCATGGAACGTCGGGTTCGGCCGGGCCGCGTTCGCGATCGTCGGAACGCGAGGCGCGCCATCGACGAGATCGCATTTGAAGAGTACTCCGCGGGGTGGGGAGCGTAAAGGGAAGGGGGGGAATTCTGGAACAGGACGAATCGACAGGGGGGATTGGATCATTGCGCCTGGATGATCCTGATCAACGGCCCGAGCCCGTCGTCGAGGGACGAACGGGCCCGGCGTCCGTTAGGAGACGGAGGGGGCGGTCACCAGAATCCGCCGAAGCCTCCGACTCCGAAGCCGAAGCCGTAGTAAGGGCGGGCGTAGTTGTCGATGTGTTGCTGGAGCGCGTTGTTGCGCTGGATGCCGATCTGCTGAGCGGCGAGTTGCTCGGCGCGGTCGGGCGCGCCCCCTCCCTGGTCGAACTGGGCCCGCCTGACCGGATCGTTCTCGACCTGGAAGTGGTTACCGGCCGGATAGTATTCCGCGTGCCGTCCGACGCCGCCTGGATTGCGGAATCCGGCCGAGTCGTCGTCGCGGTAGTAGCCGGGATAGGGATAGGGATTGTGCTGGACGATGCTCCGGCGATTCCGCGGGTAGTGGGCCTGCGGCCTGACGTACGATGGGTAGGGGTTCAGGTCGTCGGCCGTGGGGGCCGCGGAACGCGCCGCGGGAGGGGGCGCGCCCTGGCCGAATGCGGCCGGCGCGAGGCCGAGGCCGGCGACGACCGCCGCGGTGGAGAACCATCGGATGCGGAGAACGGGAAGCGTCATGGTGGTCGTTCCTTGGTGGGCTCGGTCGAGGGCGGCCCGGAAAGGGCGCGAGAGCCAACTCAAGTTTAGTCGATCGCCGCGCGGGACGACGAGTGGCTGGACGATTTTACCGCGACGGCTGGGGCGGTCAGGCCGGGTCGTACGACAGGTTGGGCGCCAGCCAGCGTTCCATGGCGGCAAGGGGTTGACCCTTGCGCTCGGCGTATTGCTGCACCTGATCGCGCTGGATGAAGTCGACGGCGAAATAGCGGGCTTCGGGATGGGCGAAGTAGAGCCCGCTGACCGACGCCCCCGGCTGCATCGCGAACGATTCCGTAAGGCGGATCCCGGTCGCCTCCTCGGCGTCGAGCAGGCTCCAGAGGGTCGCCTTCTCGGTGTGGTCGGGGCACGACGGATAGCCGGCGGCGGGGCGGATGCCCCGATATTTCTCGGCGATCAGGTCCTCGTTGGAAAGCTGTTCGTCGAGGCCGTATCCCCAATCGCGGCGGACCCTCGCATGCAACGCCTCGGCGAACGATTCGGCGAGACGGTCGGCCAGGGCCTCGGCCGTGATCGCGTTGTAGTCGTCGAGATCGTCCTTGAACTTCTTGACCAGCTCCACGGAGCCGAAACCGGCCGTGACGGCGAAACCACCGATGTAATCGGCCTTGCCCGAGTCGACCGGCGCGATGAAGTCGGCCAGGCAGCGGAACGCGTCCTGCCCCTGGCGCTCCCACTGCTGGCGGAGGAAGTGGAGCCGGGTCCGCTCCCGGGTCCGGGTGTCGTCGGTGAAGATCACCACGTCGTCGCCGTCGGCGTTGGCGGGGTAGAAGCCGTAGACGCCGTGGGCGGTCAACAGCTTCTCGCGGATGATCCGGTCGAGCAGGGCCGAGGCCTTCTCGTGCAACTCGCGGGCGGTCTCGCCGACGACCGGGTCTTCGAGAATCTTGGGATACTTGCCCTTCAGCTCCCAGGCCATGAAGAACGGCGACCAGTCGATGTAAGGGAGCAGCTCTTGCACCGGAAAGTCGCGGAGGACGCGAGCGCCCAGGAACGACGGCCTGGCGATCTGCGCCTCGGACCAATCGAGCCTCGGGCTTCGCCGCCTCGCCTCGTCGAGCGAGATCAGGTTGCGCTGGCGGCGGGACGCGAACGCGGCCCGCTCCTTCTCTTGCATCGTCCGGTTCTTCTGGTCGACCTCGGCGCGGGTCTCGGGTCGGATGAGCTGGTCGACGACGCCGACGCACCGCGAGGCGTCCTTGACGTGCATGACCGTCTTGCCGTACTGGGGCGCGATCTTCACGGCCGTGTGCTTGACGCTGGTCGTCGCCCCGCCGATCAGGAGCGGGACCTCGAAGCCCTCGCGCTCCATCTCCTTGGCGACGTGGACCATCTCGTCGAGCGACGGGGTGATCAGCCCCGACAGGCCGACGAAGTCGACTTCGTGCTCGCGGGCCTTCTTAAGAATGTCCTCGCAGGGGATCATCACGCCCAGGTCGATCACCTCGTAGTCGTTGCACTGGAGCACGACGCCGACGATGTTCTTGCCGATGTCGTGGACGTCCCCCTTGACCGTGGCCATGAGGATCTTGCCTCGGGCGCTCCGGGCGTTGGGGTCGACCTCGCCGGCGGCCGCCGCCCGAGCCTTCTCGGCCTCCATCAGCGGCGTCAGGTGGGCGACGGCCTTCTTCATGACCCGGGCGCTTTTGACCACCTGGGGGAGGAACATCTTGCCCGCGCCGAACAGGTCGCCGACGACGTTCATCCCGTCCATCAGCGGACCTTCGATGATCGACAACGGTTTGGGATAGACGCCGAGGGCCTCGTCGACGTCGGTCTCGATGTAGTCGAGCGTGCCGGTGACCAGCGCGTGATGGAGCCGCTCGGCCACGGGGGCGTCGCGCCAGGCCAGGTCCTTGGCCTTGTTCTTCCCGCCGGCCGACTTGACGCTCTCGGCGAACTCGGTCAGCCGGTCGGCGGCGTCGGGGCGGCGGTTGAGCAGCACGTCCTCGACGTGCTCCAGCAGGTCCTTGGGGATCTCTTCGTAAACCTCGAGCTGACCGGCGTTGACGATCCCCATGTCCAGGCCGGCCCTGATCGCGTGATACAGGAACGCGGCGTTCATGGCCTCGCGGACGAAGTCGTTGCCGCGGTACGAGAACGAGACGTTGCTCACGCCGCCGGAGGTCTTCGACTTGGGGAACAGCCGCTTCAATTCGCGAACGGCCTCGATGAACTCGACCGCGTAGTTGTTGTGCTCCTCGATGCCGGTGCCGACCGTCAAAATGTTGACGTCGAAGATGACGTCCTCGGGCGGGAAGCCGGCCTCCTCCGTCAACAGCTTGTAGGCTCGCTTGCAGATCTCGACCTTGCGGGCGCATTCCACAGCCTGGCCGGTCTCGTCGAACGCCATCACGACCACGGCGGCCCCGTAGCGGCGGACGAGCCTGGCCTGTTCGAGGAACTTCTCCTCGCCTTCCTTAAGGCTGATCGAGTTGACGACCGACTTCCCCTGGACGCACTTGAGCCCCGCCTCGATCACGCTCCACTTGGAGCTGTCGATCATGATCGGCGCCTTGGCGATGGCGGGGTCGGCCGAGATCAGGTTGAGGAACCGGGTCATCGCCTGTTCGCCGTCGATCATCCCCTCGTCCATGTTGACGTCGACGATGTTCGCGCCCCCTTCCACCTGCTCGCGCGCCACGCTGAGCGCGGCCTCGTAGTCGCCGGAGCGGATCAACCGGGCGAACTTCTTCGAGCCGGTGATGTTGGTCCGCTCGCCGACCATCGTGAAGTTGCTCTCGGGACGAAGCACCAGGGGGTCCATCCCGCTGTACGTCGAGTATCCAGGCAGTTCCTGGATCCGCCTCGGGGGGACCCCCTCGACCTGCCCGGCGATGGCCGCGATCCACTCGGGGGTGGTGCCGCAGCAGCCCCCGACCAGGTTCAGCCAGCCGTTTCGGGCGAACTCGCCGAGCACCTTCGCGGTGTGGCCCATGTCCCCCTGAAAGCCGCCGAAGCCGTCGGGCATGCCGGCGTTGGGATAGCAGCTCACCCCCGTCTTGCAGATGCCGGAGAGGGTCTCGATCGCCGACCGCATCTGGTCGACACCCACGGCGCAGTTCAACCCCACGCTCAGCGCGTCGAAGTGCGACACCGAGTAATAGAACGCGTCGATCGGCTGGGCGGAGAGCGTCCGGTGGTTGTTCTCGAAGATCGTCCCGGAGATCATCACGGGGAGCCGCCGGCCGATCTCCTCGAAATACGAGTCGATGGCGAACAGGCAGGCCTTCATGACCAGGGTGTCGAAC
>CALCIC010000054.1 GCA_937907405.1 uncultured Isosphaeraceae bacterium
CCGGCCGAGGTCTACGCGGTCGAGTTCTGGTTCTGGAACGGCGTTCCCAAGGACGCCGTTCTGCTGGAACGAAGCCGCGACAAGACCCCCGGCGACGCCCTCGGCCTGAACGCGGCGAACCGACTCGTCTTCTCCCACGGCCCCAACACGCTCGTCGGCAAATCCGAGATCGCCCCCAAATCCTGGCGCCACGTCGCCCTCGTCCGCCAGGGGCGCGGGATTGTCGTCTACCTCGATGGCCAGCCCGAGATCCAGGGGGACGCCGATTCCGACACGTCGGGCGTCGGCTCGACGTTCACCCTCGGCGACCGCCTCGACCCCGCCGCCGCCTTCGAAGGCAAGCTCGACGAGGTCGCCGTCTTCGACCGGGCTTTGACTTCAGCCGAAGTCGCCGAGCACTACAAGGCCGCGACCGACGGGAGTTGACGAAATCACCAACGGGATACTTGACGCACGTACATTAGTGGTGTAGCTTTCACCAGTTCAACGTCCCTTCCTTACGGATCGAGGAGGATTGTCATGCGACGGATCTTCTATTTCAACGTGCTGGTGCTGGTGACGAGTCTGGTTTTCCTCGCCGTCGCGCCGGCCTAGCCGAAGGGGGAGGCGCCGAACGCGGACAGGAGCCGATTTTGAGCTTCTCCGAATACGGCTCCCAACCCCCTCATTCCCCTTTAACGGCTCTTTCCTTCCTCGATCGTGCTGGAGGCATGTTGCCTCCAGGCATCACCGGGCGCCTGCAACATTGCGGCGGGCCGCCGGCCCTGGTGAAATAAGCTCTCTCTTACCGGCGCCGTCGTCCGGGACGCACTCCCGGTCAAGTCCGTGCCGCCAGAGGTGTCACCCTCATAACTTCGGAAAGGCGCCGACGATGTTTTCGAAGATGCACACGATTGGCGTATTGGGGCTCGTGGTCTCCCTGGTCTACCTGCCTGGCGCCCCGGCCCGGGGCGGGAACATCGTCCTCGACTTCAGCGACGTGCCCCCCGGCACGTTATCCGTATTCAATCCTTACACGAGTCAGGGATTTCAACTGACCAGCACCAGCGGCGGCTTCGTCTTCAACAGCCCCGCCACGGGCAATGGCTCATCCCAGACGGTCGGGAACAATCCCTTCTACGCCGGGGCCAATGGACTGGCCGCGTTCGCGCCGGCCACCATCACTCTGGCTCAGACCAATGGCGATCCGTTCTCGATGCTCTCGATCGACCTGGCTCGGAATTTCGCGCTCGAGGCGGCCCCAAGCGTCACGTTCACGGGGGATCTCGCCGGCGGCGGCACGGTCAGCCATACCTTCTCGGTCACCGCTTCGAGTCCCCCCCTCGCCTTCCAGACATTCGATTTCTCGGGGCTGGGGTTCACGGACCTCAGTTCGGTGAGCTGGAACCAGGGTGCGGACGGCCAGGGAATACACCAGTTCGGCAACATTCTTCTCTCCGCCGGGTCGGCCGTCCCCGAGCCCTCCTCGCTGGTCATGGCCGGGATCGCGGTGCTGGCTGGCCTTGGGGCGAGGGCGCGGCGGCGATAGGCGAGTCGGCGGCCTGAGCTGAGCAGCGGGACCGAATCGGTCGGGCGGGGTCGCGGATGCGCCATGCTGGCGCTGGTATCGAGTCTGGTTTTCCTCGCCCTGGCGCCGGCCTGACCGGAGGCGGGTTGTTGAACTCGGCGACGGCCCCTGTATCCTGGGAGCCGGCCGCGAGACGCAACACAACGCCGACGGGGAGACGACGATCATGGCGCGAAGCACGGGAATTCGGTTGTTGACGGGGTTCTTCGCCATC
>CALCIC010000055.1 GCA_937907405.1 uncultured Isosphaeraceae bacterium
ACGGGGGAGCATGGTGTACCCTCCTTGGCCAAAGTTGATCCGAGCAAGCTTCCAATACGTCCATGATTCCTGAAAGTAACTCGCGATCCTGGCTCTGGTCAAGCGAATAATGCATTGACCTCTGTTTCATTGGACGCATGCCTTGGCCGGCGAATTACGCGTCCATCCGGCGCCTCGATCCAAGGACTCTCACGAGTACTTAAGAGTCATTACGCGGCTCGGCCTCGATATGTTGGAAATCCTGTCGAGCGAGATTACGTGATCCGCTCGTGATCGCGCTCTAGCGGAATCATAGGGCGCGCGCGGCGTCGTCGCCATTGAAAAAACGAAAGAACTTCGGAGTCGCCGCGACCGCTTCAGAACCAGGCCGGTTCGGGCTCGCGGCGGGCGCCGGGGCCGAGGGCCTGGGTGACCAGTTCGACCAGGCGGGGGCCGTCGATCAGCTCGATCGGGTGATCGGCCGCAAACTTCTCCGCGGCCAGCGAGAACGTGCTGGTGGTCACGAAAAAGCCCTTGTGCGCATGGGCGTGATGGACCGAGCCGAGGAACTTTTGCAGCTCGGGAGAGCCGACCACGCCGCGCTTGTGGTACTTGCACTGGACGATCGCGACCAGCTCGCCGCGGCGAAGTCGGACGTCGGCCCCTTCGTCGCCCGTCCCGCCGACCTGCTGGACCTCGAAGCCCATCACCTCGAACACCTCGCCGACGAATTCCTCGAACGTCTCGGGCGAGAGGTTGGTCAACTGCGCGAGCTTCAACTCGGCGCGACGCGCCTGGAGGCGGAGCCGCTCGACCCGGTCCTTGCCCTCGCGAACCTCGGCACGCAGCCGGCCGACCTCCGGTTCGTGCCGTGCGCGCTCGGCGTCGTCGGTCCTGGAGAGGTAGCGGTCGATCTTGAACAAGGCGTTCTCGATCGTATTGTCGACCCGCGTCCGCTCGGCCCGGGTGAGTTGATTCTGAAACCGTCGGAAGACCGCGTACCGAAGGTGCTCGAGGGCGCCTTCAAGCTCGGCCGGCGAAGTCAGCGCGGGGGCGTCTTCCTGGTAGGGCGCGGACTTCCAGAGCAAACCTTGTCGCTGCCGGGCGGTCGAGTCATCTCCATCCGGGGACGGCGACGCTCCGCCCTGCGCTCTGATCCATTCGAGCAACAGCGCGGCGCATCGCGGTTCTTGGCAATCCATCGTTCGTCTCGCTCCTCAATCCTCGGCCGGTCCCCCTCGCGTCGGAGGTAAGTTACATATTCTCCATTTCCGCAGCCCGGTTCGCCAAGAGATCTCTCGTTCGCCCGCAGCGCGCGTTGACTCTCGGGGCGTGAGATCGCAGAATCGAAACGATGGGTGAGGGCGATCCTGGGATGAAGGGACGCGTCGTCCGGGAGCGGTCGGCGCCGAGCGATCGCCGGGAGGCAGCGCAATGGGACGATTCGCCGTGATCTTGCCGGCGGCCGGACGGTCGAGCCGATTCGGCGATCCGAAGCGGAAGAAGATCTACGCCGAGATCGACGGCCGCGCGGTCTGGCTGCGCGCGGTCGATCCGTTTCTCAAACTCGACGAGGTCGCACAGATCATCATCGCGATCGCCCTTGAAGATCAGGAACTCTTCGATCGCCGATATCGAGAGAGCGTCGCGTTCCTCGGCATCGACGTGATCATCGGCGGCGCCGAGCGGGCGGACACCGTGGCCTCGGCCCTCGAACGGGTGAAGCCCGATTGCGACTTCGTGGCGGTCCACGACGCGGCCCGACCGTGCCTGACGGCAGAGCAGGCGGCCGAGGTCTTCAAGGCGGCCGAGGTCCACGGCGCGGCGCTCCTGGCCACGCCGGCTTTTGAGACGATCAAGCGCGTGAACGCCGACCGCCTCACCGTCGAGACGGTCTGTCGCGACGATCTGTACATGGCCCAGACGCCCCAGGTCTTCCGCCGCGAATGGCTGGTCGAGGCGTACGCGCGGCGGCCGAAGAACGGCAAGGCCGCCACCGACGACACGCAACTCGTCGAGGCGATCGGCCATCCCTGCGCGATCGTGGCCGGTTCATCGCACAATCTCAAGATCACCACCCAGGACGACCTGGCGATGGCGAAGGCGGTGTTCGCAATCCGAGATCGGGCGAAGTCGAGCGCCTCGGGCCACCCGTTCGCCGACGAACAGGCGATCTGGGACGACCTCCCCCGAATCAGGCCGGCCGACCTGTTCGGGGAAGGCGAATAGATTCATCGGGGGCTGGTTTCAGCCGGCCTCGCCGAGCAACTTCTTGACGCTCGGCTCGATGGCGGCGGCCCACCGCTCGTAGCCTTCGGCGGAGAGGTGGAGGAAGTCGGGCATGATCTTCTTCGAGATCGTGCCGTCCTCTTCGAGGAAACTCGAACCGATGTCGAGATAATGGACCTTGTCGCCGTCGTCCAGCTTCGAGATCTGCTCGTTGACGTTCTTGAGCTTGGCGCGGGCCTCGTCGGGCTTTTCACTGCGCGGAAAGACGCCGAGGAGGAGGATCTTGGTCTCGGGGAGCCGCTTGCGAAGCTCGGCGACGATGCCCTTGATCCCCGCCGCGATGTCGTCGGCCGAGCTGCCGCCGACGTTGTTGGTGCCGATCATCATCACGACCGCGCGGGGCTTGATGCCTTCGAGCTCGCCGTTCTGGATCCGCCAGAGGACGTGCTGGGTCCCGTCGCCGCTGATCCCGAAATTCGCGGTGCGGCGCGGTTCGTAGTGTTTCTTCCAGGTTGCGTTGTTGTTCCAGCCCTGGGTGATCGAGTCGCCCAGGAACAACAGGTCGACGTCTCCCTTCTCGGCCTGCTTCAGAAACTTCTTGTGAAGGTTCTGCCACCATTCGTCGGTTCTCGGCGCCGGCGCCAGCGTGGTCGGCGTCTGAGCGACGAGCTGGGACGCCGACGTCAGCAGCAGGGCGGCCCCGAGGAGGGCCGGGACGAGTCGCCGAGCGGCGGAAAGGATCATGCGCATTGTTGAAAGACCTCGGGCGGGTAGTGTGGTGAAGAAGCGTGCGGGCGGCTTGAATCCGAGCCCAGGCACATCCTAAACGCGGCTCGGGCGCGTTGCCAGCGTCATCCCGTCCAGGGCTGGCCGAAGTGTTCGGCGTAACAGACCTCGTCGAGCCCGAACCGACCGGGGAACGGCTCGGATTGATGCGTCCAGCCTAGCGCGATCAAGCAGCAAATCGCGTGATCGTCGGGGACGCCGAAGGTCTCGCTCAGGGCGTCGGCGTCGAACTCGTCAAGGAGCGCGGAGGAGACCCCCGTCGCGCCGGCGGCGCGCATCAGGGAGGCCGCCGCCAGCATGGCCGACCGGGTCGCCCAGAGCGCCCGGTCGGGCGCGCGGCCGACCGCGGCGACCGCGCGGCCCCGGATCTCGGCGGCCCGCCCTGGAGTGCAGGCGCCAAGCTCAAGCCGGCGGTCGAGCATGGCGTCGAGGTGGGTCTGATCCGGAGCGAGGTATCCCAGGACGATCACGACCACCGGCGCCTGGCCGACCATCGGCTGGTTCCATGCGCAGGCCTGAAGCCTGCGGGGGTTGGCGGCGTCGCGGACGACGACGAACCGCCAGGGCTGAAGATTGTAAGGCGACGGGGCCAGGGTCGCCGCTCCGAGGATTCGCGCGAGAAGGTCGGGCTCGACGGGCTTATCGGAGTCGAACCGCAACGGGGGGGTCGCCCAACCGGAATCGTCGACGGGATCGCTCATGATCGCTTATTCGGCTCCCGCGTCGGGGTTGAAGATCGGTGGGCCGACGCGGGATCGGGCCGGACTTCCGAGGCGCCGGACACTGGCACGGCCTGTTCCCCCTGTTATAGACTTGCAGCCGTGAATTGGGGAGACGTCGCCGGCCGTTCGATCGCGACCGACGGTCGTCTCAGCGCAGCCAGCAACAAGGAGAATCCAGGACATGAAACTCTATCGATGGGCGAGCGTCGGGCTTTGTTCCTTGGTCGTGACGGCGGTGACCGCCCGCGGAGCGAGCGCGGAGGATTGGGTCTCGCTGTTCGACGGCCAGACGCTCAGCGGCTGGACCAAGGGAGGGAACAACGACAAGAGCCACTGGGAAGTCAAGGACGGCGCGATCGTCGGCACCGGCTCCTCGTCGATGCTTTACAGCCCCAAGAAGTACAAGAACTTCAAGTACCGGGGCGAGGTCAAGATCAACGACAAGGGGAACTCCGGCCTTTACTTCCGCTGCCCCTCCCCCAACGGCAGCTTCTCCGAGGGCTACGAGGCCCAGATCGACGCCACTCACTCGGACCCGATCCGCACCGGTTCGATTTACGGCTTCGTCCACGTCTACAAGTCGCCGGCCCCCCCCGACACCTGGTTCACCTATGAACTGGAAGTGGTCGACAAGGAATGGCGGGGCATCCTCATGCCGCACATCACCGTCAAGATCAACGGCGAGGTCCTGTTCATGTACATGGACCGGACGAAGGCCTGGAAGGAAGGCCATTTCGCCTTCCAGCAGCACGATCCCGGCAGCCGGGTGGAAATCCGCAAGATCGAGGTCGTCGAACTCCCCTGATTCGGACGGATTGTGATACGATCGTCCCGCGCCGCGTTCTCCCCTCCGGCGCGGGACGCCTTGTTTCGCCGGCTCACGCCCGGGGTCGGCGCGTCAAGCCGCTGTATTCCGATATTTTGAACTTCGAGAGAGAACACGATGGCCAATCCGTGGGTACGTAAATCCATCGCCGCGCTCAAGGCGGAAGCCGCCGCGAGCGAAGAGCACGGTCTGCAACGGACGCTTACCGGCGTCAACCTGATCATGCTCGGCATCGGCGCGGTCATCGGCGCGGGGTTCTTCGGGCTCACGGGCGAGGCGTCGGCCAAATACGCGGGGCCGGCGATCTCGCTGTCATTCGTACTGGGCGGCGTCGTCTGCGCGTTCGCCGGGCTCTGCTACGCCGAGATGGCCTCGACCGTGCCGATCGCCGGCTCCGCCTATACATACGCTTACGCCACGATGGGCGAATTCATCGCCTGGCTGATCGGCTGGGATTTGATCCTCGAATACATGGTCGGCGCGACGACCGTGGCCATCAACTGGTCGGGGTACGTCGCCAGTCTCCTCCACGACTTCGGGATCGACCTGCCGCCTCAGTTGCTGGCGGCCCCCAGGACGAAGATGATCGAGGTCCCCGACGCGATCGCCTCGAAGTTCCACCTCCGCCACGGCTGGTCGATGCTCGAATCCGTCCAGGAACGACTCGACCTGGCGCACGTCGATTACTCAAGCTTTCCCACGGCCACGGCGCTGTTCAACGCTCCGGCCGTGCTGATCGTCTTCCTCGTCACGGTTTTGCTGGTCAGGGGCATCAGTGAATCGGCCCGGGTCAACAACGTCATCGTCTTCATCAAGGTCTCGATCCTGGTGCTCC
>CALCIC010000056.1 GCA_937907405.1 uncultured Isosphaeraceae bacterium
CGGTCACAAACGAGGAGACGCACCATGAGAGGAACAGTGCTCTACGGCCCGGGCGACGTCCGCTTCGAGGATCGCGAGGACCCGAGGATTGAAAAACCGACGGACGCCGTCATCCGCATCGCGGCGACCTGCGTGTGCGGGTCGGACCTCTGGCCGTACCGCGGGCTTCAGCCCATCGACGGACCCACGCCGATGGGACACGAATACTGCGGCGTCGTCGAGGAAGTCGGCTCGGCCGTGCGGTCGGTGAAGCCGGGTCAGTTCGTCGTCGGCTCGTTCGCCACGTCCGACAACACGTGCCCGAACTGCCTGCACGGCTACCAGTCGTCGTGCGTGCACCGCGAGTTCATGACCCGGGCCCAGGCCCCGATGCTCCGGGTGCCGCTCGCGGACGGCACCCTCGTGCCGACGAAGGACGTCCCGCCGGACGACCTGGCGCCGAGCCTCTTGACGACGTCGGACGTGCTGGGCACCGGATGGTTCGCCGCCGACGCCGCCAACGTGAAGCCCGGATCGACGGTCGTGGTCGTCGGCGACGGCGCTGTGGGCCTGCTCGCGGTGCTGTCGGCGAAGCAGATGGGGGCCGAGCGGATCATCGCCATGAGCCGCCACGAGAAGCGCCAGCGACTCGCCCGCGAGTTCGGGGCGACCGACGTCGTGACCGAGCGCGGCGACGAGGGCGTCGCCCGCATCGTCGACATGACGAACGGGATCGGCGCCGACTCGGTGCTGGAATGCGTCGGAACCCCGGAGTCGATGATGCAGGCCGTCCACTGCACTCGCAAGGGAGGGTGCGTGGGCTACGTCGGCGTCCCGCACGGGGTGGAGTTGAAGGGTGAGGATCTGTTCTTCGCCCACGTCCACCTGCACGGCGGCCCCGCGCCGGTGCGGCGCTATCTGCCCGAGCTGATCGACCTCGTGCTGAACGGGACGATCAACCCCGGGAAGGTGTTCGACCTCGTACTGCCGTTGGACCAGGTGGCCGAGGGTTACCGCGCGATGGACGAGCGCCGCGCGATCAAGACGTTGCTACGCCCGTAAAGCGCCGCCGCGCCCGTAAAGCGCCGTCGCGATTCCGCCCGCGCCGCGCTGAGGAGGACGGGCTCCTCCGGCTGACGCCGAAGTCCGCGGACGCCGAACCAGACGCCCCCCGCGAAAGTCCAACTTCCAACCAGTCGAGGCTTGACCCATGACCCATTCTCGCCGCATGTTCTTGACCGGCGCGGGCGCCTCGCTCGCCGTCGCGGCGTCGCTCGGGAGCCACGCCGAAGCCCAATCCACCACGGAAGAGGAGATGCACATGGAAATCACGAGAATCGGCTCGCAGCCGTCCAACAAGGGCCCCGCCGAATGGTTCACGGGCACGGTCCGCATCGACCCGTTGTTCCAGCCCCACGCCCCGGCGCGGACGAGCGCGGCGAGCGTCACGTTCGAGCCCGGCGCGAGGACGGCGTGGCACACCCACCCACTGGGGCAGACGCTCCTCATCACGTCAGGCTCCGGGCGAGTCCAGCGGGAGGGGGGGCCGATCGAGGAGGTCCGCCCCGGCGACGTCGTCTGGTTCCCGCCGGGCGAGAAGCACTGGCACGGGGCCTCGCCGACCACGGCGATGACCCACATCGCCATCCAGGAAGGGCTCGACGGCCGTGCCGTCGATTGGCTGGAACACGTCAGCGAAGAGCAATACCGCGAGTGAAACTCACTCATCAGTCGATCGGGCGACGTTGGCCAGAAAAGGGTCGGGACGCTTTCTTGACACGTCAGACCCCTTACTGCTCCGCCCCCTTACTACTCTCCACGCCTACTCCG
Organism: uncultured Isosphaeraceae bacterium; assembly: GCA_937907405.1. Taxonomy (GTDB): domain Bacteria; phylum Planctomycetota; class Planctomycetia; order Isosphaerales; family Isosphaeraceae; genus Paludisphaera. Next base: position 1,810 of record CALCIC010000056.1, read on the forward strand.
CCTTACGAAAGCTCCTCGTCCTGGTCGTCGGGCCATTGATCCATTCCGTGGTTGTAGAGTTCTCTGGCGATGCGAACGATGAACGCCTGCAACTCCTCTTCGGACGCCGGTTCTCGCTCGTTCGCGTATCGAAACTTTCGCAGCTTGTCTTCGTACGAGAGCGCGGCGAGGAGCCTTCGCAATGCACCGGGCAGTCGGGCCGGCCTGACCATCGGACTTCCTCCGGCAGCCGTCAGTTCGCCCCTGACGCAGGTGCGTCCCGTCGCCCGATTCGGGCGAATGTCAGGATGCCGCCTCGACCTGTTTCGATGCGCATCGCCCGGGTCTTCGGCAAGCCGGTCGAAGGCGTGCTTAAGCTCGATGAGGAATTGCATGCGAGCGCCGGGGCCGTCGCGACCTCCGGCGCTCGGATCGCGTGGACGACGCCCCGGGCGCTCAGCCCGAGGCGCGGCCGAGGTATTCGCCGGTGCGGGTGTCGACGCGGACGTTGGTTCCTTCGTCGAGGTGCTCGGGGACCTGGATGACGTGGCCGGTGGCGAGGCTCGCGGGCTTGGTCCTGCCGGTGGCCGAATTGCCCCGGACCCCCGGCGCGGTCTCAGTGATGGTCATCTCGACGGTGTCGGGCAGCTCGACGGCGATCACCTCGTCGTCGACCACCAGGGCCTCGACCCCTTCCATGTTCTCGATCAGGAACGGAAGCTGGTCGGCCAGTTCGTCGGCCCGGAACGTGAACTGGGAGAAATCGCCCGAGTCCATGAAATGAAGCTCGTCAGCGTCGCGGTAGAGATACTGGATCGGCTTCCGCTCGAAGCTCGACTCGTTGAGCGAGTCGGTGCCGCGGTACGCTTTCTCGACCCGATTCTTCGTCTTGAGGTTGCGCGCCTTGATCTTGTAAAGCGTGGCCGCGCCCCGGGCCGAGGGGGTCTGAACCTGAATATGCTCGATCATGTGCGGAGCGCCGTCGATCTCGACGACCATCCGGCGCTTGAAATCCTTGGCGGGGACCACGTCAGGCAGACTCCGTTGAGTTGAGACATCGAACCGAAGAGGCCCGATTGCGGCGCGCAGTCCAGGCCGCGCGCCGCGAGGGCGCCGCCATCTTACTCGGCCGACGCCGCCGGGGTCAAAACCAGACTCGCGTTCGGAATCTTCTGAAACCACGAAACCCGGCGACGGAATCGGCGTCCCTCCTTTCGTCCGCCTCGGGTGGAAGGGTAAGCGTCTTATAAAGTGGGTGGACGGTCAGGCGGCGAGGGGGGCGTCCCACTCCTCTTGCTCGTGCT
>CALCIC010000057.1 GCA_937907405.1 uncultured Isosphaeraceae bacterium
CCTGGACCTTGGCGTCGGCCCTGGCGTCGTAGATCGATTTCTTCTTCGCCGGAGCGTCGTCGGCCCGAACGGGCGACGCCGTCATCAGACTCAAGCCGATGAGGAACGACGACAACCCGAGGATTCGCAACGATCTGATCGTAAGACATGACATGGCCGTCTCCGTAGAAATGGACGCCGACGTCGGAACGTAAGAGAAATGGATCGCGGACGACGCTGGCGCTACTCAATCCGCGAACTCCCGCGCCAAAAACGCGGCCGTGCGGTCCCAGGCGTCGGCGGCGGCCTGGAAGTCGGCGGGCATGGCGTGGACGGTCGCGGGGGTCTCGACGCGGGCCGGCTTGCGGGCGCCTCTCAGCAGCGGGATCTGGGCGCTCGGGCCGTCGGCCAGACGGCCCTCGACGGCCGGGCTGACGATCGCGTCGGCCAGCAGTTTGGCGGCTTCGGGGTGCGGCGCGCCCTTGAGCATCACCAGCGTGTTGGGGATGAACAGCGTGCCGAGCTGACCGGCCTCGCGGTCGGGGTAGACGATCGCCACGGGGGCGCCGGCGTCGACCTCGCCCATCGCGTCGTCGGTGTCGGTCAGGCCGAACGCGAACTGGCCCGAGCCGACGCCCGTCGCCACCTGCTTGTTGCCCGAGACCACCTGGACGCCGTTGGCCTTGAGGGACTGAAAAAACGCCTTCGCCTTATCATCGCCCCAGGCTGCGAACAGGCATGCGGCGTGCGTCGCCGTCGTGCCGAACAGCGGCTTGGCGATCGCGATCTTGCCCTTCCATTTCGGATCGGTCAGATCGGCGATCCCCCTGGGACGATCGGACTCGGGCACGAGTTTCGTGTTCACGATCAAGATCCGCGCCCGGCCGGCGAAGCCGTACCACATGCCGTCCGGGTCTTTGAATGTCGCGGGCACGGCGTCGACGTGACGCGGACGATAAGGCTGTAGGAGCCCCTTCCGCTTGAGTCGGATCGTGTTGAGGATCTCGTTGTTCCAGAACAGGTCGCACCGCGGGCGGACCGACTCGGCGATGATCGTGTTGACCAGGCCGACCGTCTTCGTGCTCTCGACGTCGTACTTGGCCCGGAGCGTGACGCCGACGTCGTTCGCCAGGTCCTTGAGGACGGGATCGGAGAACTCGCGGTCCAGGGACGAATAGACGACCACCGTCGCGGCGTTCCTCGCCGCGCCGACGACGATCGGGCACAGCCCTGCCAGGGCGGATGCGAGGAACAGTCCTAAAATCACGCTCGTCCGACCGTCGAAACGCATCATCCCCGGGCTCCTCATTTCGACGTCGGAGGTCGTCATACCAGCCCGAAGCGCCAGCGAGGGGATCGCCGTGGGAAGGTCGAGGCGACCGTCGCGAGCCGCTTCACCCTTCCCTCGCTCGCGCTTCGGGCTGGTATGCGAGGGCTCCATGTCCGTGTCAGGTCGTCAAAGCCGCAATCCGATCTATGACAGAAGTCCTCGACGATAAGGCGCTTCGACGCGTCGCGTCAAGCGCCGCGTCGGATCGCGGACCAAGTCCGCGGCCTGGTTGCCCCGAGTCGACGCGTCGGCTAGATTCGGCGGGATGAGACGGGAGTTCGTTCATCCATTCCTCGCGAGGCTTTTCCGATGAAGATCGACGCCGAGGGTTTCGCCGGATCCACCCGCAGGTCCTTTCTGGGGAGCGTCTCGGCGCTCGGGGCGGCGCTCGCGTTCCCGACGATCGTACCCGCCCGGGCGTTGGGGAAGGGGGGGTTCGTCGCGCCGAGCGAGCGGATCGCGCTCGGAGTGATCGGCGTCGGCCCCCGGTGCACGTACGACCTCGGATCGATGCTCAAGCTGCCCGACGTCCATTGCGTGGCGATCTGCGACGTCCAGGCCACGCGTCGCGAGGCCGCCAAAAAGCTGGTCGACAAGGCCAACGGCAACGGCGATTGCGCCACGCACCGCGATTTCCGAGAGTTGCTCGATCGCAAGGACGTCGACGCCGTGTTGATCGCCACGGGCGATCGCTGGCACGCCAACGCGTCGATGCTGGCGGCGAGGGCCGGCAAGGACGTGTACAGCGAAAAACCATGCGGCCTGAACATTCACTTATGCCAGGCGCTCGCCGATACGATGAAGGAGACCGGCCGGGTGTTTCAGGCCGGCACCCAGCGGCGCAGCGTCGCCAACTTCCAGCAGGCGGTGAAACTCGCGCACGACGGCAAGCTCGGCAAGGTCCACACGCTGTTCGCATCGGTCTACACGCCGTCGATCCTGACCGAATGGCTGCCTGGCGAGCCCACCCCCGCCAGGAACGTGGTCGACTGGGACATGTGGCTGGGCCCCGCCCCCTGGCGGCCGTACAACAAGGAATACGTGGCGGGCAAGTGGCGCGGCTACTTCGACTTCGACTCCGGGGCGCGCCTGCTCGACTGGGGCGCGCACACGGTCGACCTCTGCCAGTGGGCCAACAAGGCCGACGACGCCATGCCGATCAAATACGAGCCCTCGCCGACGAACATCACGGCGACGTACGCCAACGGCGTGAAGCTGATCCTCGACTTCCTGAAGACGCCGTTCGGCGAACGGCCGGGTTGGATCACGCCGCTGGGCACCTGCCCGGTTCGGTTCGTCGGCGACGAGGGCTGGGTCGAGACCGGCGACAACGGAGGAATCGAGGTCTCATCCCCGGCGCTCAAGAGCGAGTTGAAGGAGTCGACGGAGAGCAAGCCCCAGGTCGGCCTCGACGTCTCGGCCCACGCGCGGAACTGGATCGACTGCATCAAGTCGCGCGGTCAGACCGCCGCCAACCCCGACGTCATGCGGCGTTCGCACATTGCCTGCCACGCCGCGGCGCTCTCGTGGACGCTCAACCGCAGGCTCGAATTCGACCCGGTCAAGGAAGAGTTCATCAACGACGACGAAGCCAACGGCCTGCGCTCGTTCCCAGCCCGCGACCCCTGGCGGGTTTGAGCGATTTGCGGCTCATCCCGCGTCGCCTAGAGCGGTTTCCTAATGGGTTGCGCAGTTCGCCATCGTGGAGTGCGGGAGCTTGCTCCCGCGCGCAATGCGGGTTGGAAGCGGCGGCAAGC
>CALCIC010000058.1 GCA_937907405.1 uncultured Isosphaeraceae bacterium
CCGGGCGATCGCCTCGCTTGCGCGTCGGGCTGGTATTTCGAGTTCCTGGGAAGGCGAGCGCGGCTCGGCGGGAGCCTCGCCATCCCGGATCGTCTCTTGCTCATGTTAGACCCATTTCACGAAGTAAACTCCACAGGAGATCGCAATGTTTCGGAAGCTTTTGTCGATTGGATTGCTGCTCGCGCTCGGATCGATCGAGGCCCAGGCGGCCGACGCTCGGGCGGAGGCGGTCGCCCCCTTCCTCGACGCCGACGTGGTGATGGTCGCTCGAATCAACATCGATTCGTTCGACGTCGAAAAGCTCACGGGGCGATTGGTGGAGGATCAGGCGTCGGCCGCGATGTTCACGAATGGCTTCGCGCCGTGGCTCGCGGCCTTGCGGAAGGCCGGGGCGCGGGATCTGTACCTCCTCGGTCGTCTGGAGAACCTGCCGGCGCCCGGGGCGGCGCCTCCGTCGGCGGTCGTAACGCTGACTCGGACCGGCGACGCCGACGCGGTCGGCAAGCTGCTCCGCGGCGGTCGCGAGGCGCGAGCCCCATTCGCATGGACCGCCAGCGCCAGGATTCACGGAGCGGTGTTCGCCGGTTCGGACGAGGCGGTGCGGCGAGCCAGCCGCATGAAGCCTGTCGCGCGGCCGGAACTGGCCGAGGCCCTCGCCGCCGCCATGGATTCTGCGGCCGAGGCCGTCGTCATGCCTTCGGCCGACGCCCGCCGGGTGTTCGAGGAGATGATGCCCAACCTGCCGGCGGAATTCGGAGGAGGCCCAGTCACGACCCTCACGCGCGACCTTCGTTGGGGGGCGTTGACGATCCAGGACCAGCCCGAGCCCGCGCTTCGGCTCGTGCTCCAGGCGCGGGACGCCTCGGCTGCGAAATCGGTCGCGCAAATCGGCGGGAGTCTGGATCGGACGCTTCGCATCTCACTCGACATAAAGGGCGCCGCACCCGATTTCGCCAAGCTCTCCGACTGGTTCACGACTGCCGTCGACGGCGACCGGATCACGGTCTCGGCCGACGCCAAGGCGGCCGGCGCCTGGGCCTCGGCCGTACTCAGGCCGATGCGGCAAGGCATGACCCGCGCCGATTGCGCCAACAACCTCAAGCAGATCGGCCTGGCGATGCACAATTATCTCGACGCGCACGGGACGTTCCCGCCGGCGTTCGTCGCCGACGAGGAGGGCAAGCCGCTCTTGAGCTGGCGCGTGCTGATCCTTCCGTACCTGGACCAGAACGAGCTGTACAAGGAATTCCACCTCGACGAGCCCTGGGACGGTCCGCACAACAAGGCGCTGATCGGCCGGATGCCGAAGGCTTACGCGTGCCCGAGCGAGCTTGGCCAGCCGCTTGAGCCGGGCCGGACGACCTACGCAGTGCCCCGAGGCCCCAGGACGATCTTCCCCGGCGCGGTCGGCCTGAAGATCAAGGAGATCACCGACGGTACGTCGAACACGATCCTGACGATCGACCTTCCGGACGAGCAGGCCGTGACCTGGACGAAGCCCGACGACTGGAAGGCGCCGGCGACGATCGACCCGAAGGCCGTGCTCACCCGTCATCAGAAAGGCTCGAACACGGGTTTCGCCGACGGCTCGGTGCATTTCTTGAAGGAGGCGATCTCTCCCCAGACCTTGAATGATCTGACGACGAGGAACGGTGGTGAAGTCATCAGCTTCGACGACCTTTGATCTTCCGAGGGGGCGAGGGAGTTACTCTTCCAAATAGGTTTCGTGCTCGAGGCCCTTGATGTAAGCGAGGGCCTCGTCCACGCTTTCCACCACGACGCCGGTCGCGCGGCCGGCGTCGTCGAGTTCGCGCAGGAGCTTGAGGTCTTCGAGGTGCTCGGAGGCGTCAAGCTCGTTGCGCTGGCGGGCGTTGAGAGTACGGCCGGTTCGCGCGCCAAGGTCCATGTGGCGCTCGATCAGCCAGAGCGTCCGCTCGGTGACCGAGCCCCGAAGGGCCTCGACGGCCGCGGCGACGTGGTCGCGGGGGTCGATCGCCTTGCCGACGTCGTGGAGCAGGGCGGCGAGCAGGAATTCCTCGTCGTAGGGCCGCGCCTCGCGGGCGAGGTGGAACACCTGAAGGCTGTGATACAACGCGTCCCCCTCGGGATGGAGCGTGGGGTTCTGCTTGACCGCCTCCAGCGGCGCAAGCCGCAGGCGGTAGACCGCGAACCGATCCAGGCTCGCCGCCAGGGGGACGGGCGTCTCTTCATCGTGGGGCTCGGGAGCTTCGTCGTCCTCGTCGTCGGCGTCGGGCCGGTCGGCGCGCATCTTGACGACCACGACGACCTGCTCGCGGACCTCGTCGTCGGACGGAAGATCGCCGGGCCGGACGCGGTGTCCGAGAACGGCGGCGGCCTTGCGCTTGGAGGCGTAGTAATCGCTCTCGGTCGCGGCTTCGAGCCGGTCGAGCGGAGGCGTCCCGTCGTCGTCTGGGAACGCGTCGAGCAATCGTTTCGCCGCTTCGAGCGCGATCTGCTGGCGCAGCCTCGCGGAGCCCGCGCCGGTCTTGAACTTCTTGCGGAACTTGTCGTGCATGAGATTCGGCCGTCGAGTCTTCAGTCCAGCGAGCGAAAGCCCAGGAAACGGGAACACGGGACGGACTGAATTCTAACCGCACTGGTCGAGCCGCCGCCAGTTCGGCGTCGTCCCGGCACGGCTCGCACCCGCCCTATTACGAACCGAAAGCCGGGCGCGGCCTCGTTGGTCGCGCCCGGCTCGGGTCGTCCCTTTGGAATCGGCATCGGCCTCAGTTCGAGGGGGGGACCGCGGACGAGTCGACAGCGGCGAACGAGGCGAGCTTGGCGACGAGGGCGTCGAGGATCGTCTTGAGCTTGTCGCCGACGCCGGGGAGTTCGAGCGCCTTGTCGACCAGGCCCTTGAAGGTGCTCAGATTCGTTGCCGATGCCTTGGCGACGGCCGCCTGGGCGAAGGGGGAAAGCTTTCCCCAGAGGGCCTTCGCGGCGTCGATCTTGGCGGTGAGGCCCTCGAGCGTCGGCGCGGCTGCTTCGGCGGTCGCGGCGTCCTTGACGGAAGTCAGCGCCTGGGTGGCCGTCGTGTAGACTTCGCTCAGGCTCGCGGTCACCTCGTCGGCGGTCGGGATCGGGAGGTTGGGATCAACGGGCGCCTTGGCCTCGGCCTCGGACGGCGTGGGGGCCGGGGCGGCCTCCGCCACCGGGGCTGGGGCCGGCGCCGGATTCGAGATCACGGGGGGCTCCATGCCGCCCGGCTGTTCTTCCACCTGATTGCCGAGGAAGTACCAGGCGGCGATGCCGAGCAGGGCCAACGCGGCCAGCGGCAGAAGCCAGCTTGGCATCCCCGGCTCCTCGACCCGAGGCGCCGCGGGGGTCGAGGCCAGCGAGAAACCCGCCGGCAGCGCGGCCTGGATGTTCGACTTCTGGTCGTCGAAGAAGCCGCCGAGACTCGCCGGAGTGAGGCTCTTGCCCTTCATCTGCTCCGCGATCATGCTGAGGATCAGCGGGGCCAGGTAGCTCAACAAGGCCTTGAGCGCGACGGCGCCGACGCCGGCGAACTTGG
>CALCIC010000059.1 GCA_937907405.1 uncultured Isosphaeraceae bacterium
GGGGGGCTGAACCGCCTCTACAAGAACCTCGGCGACGGCACCTTCCGCGACGTGGCCGGAGAGCTCGGGGTCGACGACCTCAATCAAGTCGGCACGGGCGTGTCGATGGGCTCGCTCTGGGGCGACTACGACAACGACGGATTCGAGGACCTGTTCATCTACAAGTGGGGACGGCAGGAGCTGTTCCACAACGACGCCGGCAAGGGCTTCACGCGCGTGACCGAGAAGGCCGGCTTCCCCGACTGGATCAACGCCGGCTGCGCGACCTGGCTCGACTTCGACCGCGACGGCCTGCTCGACCTGTTCGTCGCGGGCTACTGGGACGACAAGCTCAATCTATGGGACGTCAAGACCACGAAGATGATGCCCGAGAGCTTCGAGTACGCCAAGAACGGCGGCCGCAAGTATCTCTTCCGCAACAAGGGGGACGGGACCTTCGAGGACGTCGCGACGGCCTTGAAGCTCGACAGCACCCGCTGGGCGCTCTGCGTCGCGGCGGCCGACCTTCGAGGGACCGGTTATCCCGATCTGTTCATCGCCAACGATTACGGCGTCTCGGAGTTGTTCGCCAATCAGGAAGGCCGCTCGTTCCGCGAGATCGGCAAGGCGGTCGGCGTCGGCGCGTCGCCCAAGAGCGGCATGAACGTAGCGTTCGGCGACGTCTTCAATCAGGGCAGGCTGTCCGCCTACGTGACCAACATCTCCGAGGAAGGCGTCTTGATTCAGGGGAACAACCTCTGGGTCCCCAAGGACGGGGCCGAGGGGGACGCGCTGCATTATGAGAACCTCGCCAGTTCGCTCGGCGTCGAGCTGGGGGGCTGGAGCTTCGGCGCCCAGTTCGGCGACCTCAACAACGACGGAACCCAGGACCTTATCCTCACGAATGGATACGTGTCGGCGGAGAAGGGGACGAGTTACTGGTACGAGTTCTCGATGGTGGCGGGGGGCAACAGCGCGATCATCTCCGACGCCAAGAACTGGCCGCCGATGAAGGGCAAGAGCCTCTCGGGCTACCAGCAGAAGAAGGTCTGGCTCAACGACGGGGCGGGGCACTTCAGCGAGGTCGCCCAGGCGGTCGGCTACACCGACACGCACGACGGCCGGGGCGTCGCGCTCGTGGACCTCTGGAACCGGGGCGTCCTCGACGTGCTGATCGCCAACCAGCGCGGGCCGTTGCTGGTTTACAAGAACGCGGTCCCGGCCGACCGCGATTGGATCGACTTCGAGCTGCGCGGGACCAAATCGAACCGAGGCGCGATCGGCGCTCAGGTCCGGCTGTTCTGGAACGGCCAGGAGCAGCTCCAGGAAGTCTACGGCAGCACCGGCTACTCCGCCCAGAACCAGCGTCGGGTCCATTTCGGACTGGGCAAGGACCCGAAGATCGAGAAGGCCGTGGTGCGCTGGCCCTCCGGCGTCGTTCAAACCCTTGAGGCCCCGTCCCCGGGGCAGGTCCACCAGCTCGAGGAACCCCGATGAGCACGACGATGTCAACCCCGACGCCCGCACCCTCGTCGTCCTCCCCGGACCCGAGCCCGCGACCGCGACCGCGTTTCTTCAGCATGGACAACCGGTACCTCGCGCCGGTGCTGGTCACCGGCATTTTACTCGCCGGTCAGCTCAGCTTCGGCATTCTGGAAAGCTACACGCGGACGCTCCTGGCGATCGGCGCGAGCATCGCGATGGAGATGATCCTGGGCCGGTTGGTCCTGGGCAAATGGCCCCACCTGGCGAGCGCCTACATCACGGGGATCAGCATCGGCATGCTGATCCGATCGCCGCACTACTGGCCTTACATTCTGTGCGCCTTGATTTCGATCACGTCGAAGTACGCGATCCGATGGCACGGCCGGCACATCTGGAACCCCTCGAACCTGGGGGTCAGCGCCATGCTTTTCCTGGCGCCGGCGTCGGTGGCGAGCCTGAGCGTTCAGTGGGGCAATGAGTTCTGGCCGATGGTCGTCATCTGGGCCTTCGGCACGGTGATCATCTGGCGTCTGAAGCGGTTCCACATTTGCGCCACGTACGTCGCCTCGTTTCTCGCTCTCAGCGGCGTCCGCAGCCTGATCACGGGCGACCCGTTTCTGGCGGCGGTTTCACCGATCACCGGGCCGATGTACCAGCTCTACGTCTTCTTCATGATCACCGACCCGAAGACGACCGTGCGGTCGTGGCGCGGCCAGTGCATCACCGTGTTCTTCGTCGCCGTTGTGGAGGCGCTGCTGCGGCTCAACCGCGTGGTCCACGCGCCCTACTACGCGCTGTTCCTGGTGGGGCCGGTCGCGGTCTTCCTCGAGATCTGGTGGACCGAACGGAAAAAGGCCCAGGAATCGCGTCTCGACCACGAACCCGCCCACGCGACCGCCGCCGTATTGTAAGGTGGGAGCCCCCCTCCATCCGAAACCATTACGCTGCCAACCCTGCTTGAGAGGAGTCGTCGACATGCTGGCTGGAATGGAACGCCTGGTGGACCTAATCGGCCCGCGCGAGTCGGGATTGACCGGAGCGCCGCTTTCGGACGTCGAGGACGCGCTGCGACGCGGCGACGTCGATCGGCTGGGGCGGACCGACGGCCACTTCTCGGCCACGATCCGCGACGGTCAGACGGTCCGCCTGGCGCGGACGATCGGCCAGCCGTTGCGCTACTTCGTGGCCAAGCGGTATCACGGTCCGTATCTCGTCGTCGCCGACCGGATCGACAGCCTGTACGACTATTGCTGCCGCGAGAAGATCGGCTGGCAGTTCGACCCCCAGTACACCCGGATGATCCCCGCGCATTACATGGTCGAACTCGACCAGGTCGGCTGTCCCGATCCGAACCCCCGCTATCATCGGTTCTTCAACCCCGAGGTCGGCCAGGGCCCGAACGACGTCCAGGCGCTGGGGGCCTCGTACGTGGGTGCCGCCTATCGGTCGGTTGAGGACTGGATCGCCCGCGTCCCCGACGGCCGGCGGATCGCCGTGATGTTCTCCGGGGGCGTCGACAGCGGCTCGATCCTCCTGCTCGCCCGCCACGCGCTTCGCGCGCTGGGCCGCGACCCCGACCTCGCCCGGGCGTTCACCCTCGACCTCGGCGGCGGCGAGGACGCGGCGCAGGCCGAGCGTTGGGTTCACGAGCTTGGTCTGGAATCGTGCTGGGAAAAAATCGAGCGCCCCGGCGTGGTCCCCGATCTTGAAGAGGCGATCTCGATCATCGAGGATTACCACCCGCTCGACGTCGAATGCGCCGCCGCGAGCCTCGTCCTCTTGAAGGCGGTCCGGGAGCGTCACCCGGATCTGAAACACCTCCTCGACGGCGACGGCGGCGATGAGAACCTGAAGGCGTACCCGATGGAGGATTCGGATCTCACGCTGTCGAGCATCCTCAAGAATCCGCTCCTGTACCAGGAAGGCTGGGGGGTCGATGCGATCAAGCACAGCCAGTGCTACTCGGGAGGGCTGTCGCGGTCTTACACGCGGACCTTTGCGCCGGCGATGCATCTCGGCTTCTCGGCCTTCAGCCCGTACACCACGCGGTCGGTGATCGCCGAGGCGGCGGCCATCCCATTCGAAGCGCTGCTTCAAGGGAGCGCCGAGCGACTTTACGGGTTGAAGGCCCAGGTGGTTCAGGAAGGCGTCGAGGCCGTCACGGGAATCCGCATGCCGGTCTTCGCCAAGCGGCGGTTTCAGGCGGGCGTCGGCGGCGACTCGTACCGCCAGTGGAAGGTCAGCAAATCGTGGTGCCGCCAGGTCTTCCTCCGCCAGTGGGAAGACCGCCTGCGGACCGCCTGGGATCCTTCCGCCGAACGCGTCTCCGGCAACGCCGTCCCCGCCTGAGGCCGGCTGCGAACGTGGCTCACTCTCCGTCCGAAATCCCGACGTCGGTTTATCCGTCGTCGCCTGACGCGCGCACGCGATGGATTCTCGAACGTCGGTCGGCCCGGAACGCGCTGGACCCCTTGCGGCCCTACGCGTTCCTGGCCGAAACCGAGGCGGGCGGCGACGGCGCGCCCGTCGACGTCGCCACGATCTTCCTGACCAATCGCGAGTGCCCCTGGCGTTGCCTGATGTGCGACCTCTGGCAGAACACGCTGGAGGAGACCGTCCCCGAGGGCGCCGTCGCCGCACAGATCGCCCACGCTCTCGTCAATCTGCCGCCGAGGACGGCCCGGCCTTCGGCCCTCAAGCTCTACAACGCCGGCAGCTTCTTCGACCCCCGAGCCGTCCCGGTGGCCGAATACCCGACCGTCGCACGCCTGGCGGCCCCGTTCGACCGCACGATCGTCGAATGCCACCCCGCGCTCGTCGGCCCGCGCGTTCGGGAGTTCCGCGACCTTCTCGAGGGCCGACTGGAGGTCGCCCTGGGTCTTGAGACCGTCCATCCCGAGATCCTGGAACGGCTCAACAAGCGCATGACCCTGGATCAGTTCCGCCGCGCGGCCGACTTCCTGCACGACGAGGGGATCGACCTTCGCGTCTTCATCCTCGTCCGCCCACCCTGGCTCACCGAAGCGGAGGGGGTCGAATGGGCGAAGCGATCGCTCGACTTCGCCTTCGACTGCCGCGCGTCCGTCTGCTCGCTGATCCCGACCCGCCCCGGCAACGGCGCGATGGAAGCCCTCCAGGCCGTCGGCGAGTACCATCGGCCCGCGCTCGACTCCCTCGAATCGGCCCTCGAATACGGCCTGTCTCTCCGCGCCGGCCGCGTCTTCGCCGACCTCTGGGACGTCGACCAGTTCATCCGCTGCGGTCGATGCGCGGAGCAACGCGTCCAGCGAATTCGATCCATGAACGCGTCCCAGACGACCCCGGCGCGAATTGACTGTGTCCATTGCAGCCGGGCGGACTCCCGATTCTAGAAGCGGTTCGCGAGCGGAGTGGAACTTGCCTCGGGAGCAAGCTCCCGCACGCCGCGAAAGACTTTTCCCTCGGACCGCAACCCGGGGTCACAAACCCGGCCGCAATGTCGCGAGTCTTCGTTTGGGACTCGTCTCGTGTCGTATAGTTAAGCTGGAGAAGTAGCAGGCGACCCGTTCCTTGGCAATTCGGCGATCGGTACGGATGTTGAGCGATAGCGGGCCGTCGTTGGCGAGAGGTCGGCCAACTGGGGCCGAACGAACCCAAACTCGACGCTCGGCGGGGAGAGGAATCAGGGGCGCGTGGAACCTTGAAAAGCGCGCGAGCGAACCCAATCAGGGCGTCGTTTGGAAAGCTTGCCGGGCGGCCTGGACCGAGTGGCGGCCTGGACGCCGCGCACAAACGAACCCAAATTTCGAGCTGGATTGAATCGGAGCAACGCGTTGGGAATTAGCGGTTTATGGAATTCAACACGAGGATCGCCCGGGCTTTTCCGCGCGAGCGAACCCAAATCGTCCGGGGCTCGTCGGACGGGAGTGGAAAGGGATCCGCCCTCAGACTTTGGCGCGAACAGACCCAATTCGCCGTCGGCCCGGGCAGGACCAGGAAAGGGGGATCCGCTGAGTTGAGAGCTACGCCCGCTCGGTGCTTCCGGCTCGGGGGACGCTCTCGACATCGGCCTGATCCATTCGCAGCCAGCCGATCCCGTCGATGCTCGTCCGGTTCTTCTAAGCCTTGTATTGCTCAGGACCTTCGCGACCCTTCTTGTCGGCGCAACCGATACGTGTCGTGGGACCGCCCCGTGGAAAGCTACTTCGACGAGCCGACGCCGGTCATGTCGGCGGTCGGGACGTGCCGCATGCGATGGCCGCCCGTCAACCGCCAGCGCCTCAGCCCGGGCGGCGTCCGCAGCGCGATGAACGCGATCAGGGCCGCGACGACGGGGCCGACGATCTCGCCCGGCACGCCCCAACTCATCAATCCGATCGACGTCGAGCCGGCGCCCAGGACCATCAGGAGATGGGCGACCCAGACGACGTCGAAGCCGGGGATGATCAACCGCCCAGTCGCGATCCGCCCGATCGGGCCCACAGGTGTGTCATAGCCCTGTACATAAAGAAGGAGGCGCCACAGGTTCGAGATCGTAAAGACCGCGGCCGCGGAGAGAAACGCCACCATCACCGCTTCGTTCCTTGTGGAGAGCCGCGACGCCAGGCACGAGATCCACCAGCCCAGAAGCAGGCACCAGACCAGGGCGTCGAGGCCGGTCTCGGGCGAGCCCGTCTTCGCCACGGGATCGCGCAGCAGGCGGTCGTACGGCCACCCGCAGGGGATTTTCGGCTTATCGCCCCGGTCGCGGATCGCCACCTCGGGGGAGAGGACCAGGACTTTGCTCTGCTTCCAGGGGAACGCCCGGAGCCCTTGCCACACGCCTTCGTGGACGACCAGGTATACCGCCGCCCCGGTGCCGAGGCAGACCCAGGGATGTCCCCAGAGCCGGACCATGAGGCCCATGCCGAACATCGCGAGATAGACGTAGGCGCTTTCGGCCGTCCACCAGTTGGCGATGGTCAAGATCGCGCAGTGGACCATGAGGAAGATGCAGAGGAGCCGCATCGAGTCCCGTTGCGGGGAGATCAGATTGAGCGCGATCAAGAGCCCCAGCACGACGGCGTCTCGAACGCCAAGCTCGATCGGCCCCAAGGGCAGGGGCTTGGCGACCGTCCACGGCGTAAGGCTCAACCAGTCCTGGTAGGCGGGATCGAAGAACGGGTGCGAGGTCGCCGCCCGAGACACCCCATAGAAGGCGGCGAGGAAATACAAAATGACCAGTCCAAGGCGGACCTCGACGTGGAAGAAGCCGACTCCCATTCGGCTCTCGACCCACTGCATGAACCCTTCGGCGATCAGGAAAAAGACCGCGCCCACGATCACGAACCAGGGGGGCGAAAGGGATTTGAGGCGAGCCGTCATCGCTTGAAGTCCTGGAAGTACTCGGCGAGCTTCCGGGTGGTGTCGGGAAAGATCAGGCGCTCGAGGACGTCGCCCAGCGAGCCTCGGCAGCCGGTGAGGAGCTGGAGGGCGTCGAGCGAGCCGTCGGCGAGGATCCGGCCGTCCTGGATGATGATGATCCGCGTGGCGACCTCCTCGACGAGCTCCGGCACCGGGCTCGTCATCACGATCGTCAGCTCCTTGCGACGCGCATAATGCTGGAACACCTTTTTCAGAGTGAGCAGCCCCGATGGATCAAGTCCCCCCGAGAACGGCTCGTCCAGCAGCAGGATCGGCGCCTCCGAGATCAGGGCCGAGCAGAGCGCGATCTTCTTCTTTTGACCGGCCGAATAGCCCCGGATCGGCCCGCCGCCTTGCTCGGCCAGGTCGAAGAGGTCGAGCAACTGGTCGGCGTGCTCCATGCTCCGCTCGGCGTCGACGTCGTAGAGCCCGGCGACCGCCAGCAGGAACTCGCGCCCTGTTTGCTTCGCCGGCAGCCAGGGCTGGTCGGGCAGGTAGACGCACCGCCTGCGGATCGCCAGTTCCTCGTCGGCCGAACCGCGCCGAAGCATCCCGTCAACGTGGACCGACCCTCGCAGGGGAGGTAGGACGCCCGCCATCACCCCCAGGAGCGTCGACTTCCCCATCCCGTTGGGACCGAGGATCACCGCCACCTCGCCGCGACGGATCGTCAGGCTGACCGACCGCAGGATCGGCCGGACCCCGTAATGCTGCGTCACCTCGTGCAGTTCGATCACGAAAGCCGTCCCGGAGAGGTTGGATTGACTCGAAATACCAGCCCGACGCGCCAGCGAGGGGTTCGGCTCGGGAAGCTCATCGCGTCCGGCGCGGGACGTGTTCATCGTTCCCTCGCTGGCGCGTCGGGCTGGTATCGAGTTGCGGACGCCGCTGCTTGCGGGGGCACGATTCCGCGTCTATTTCAGGTACTTCGCCAGCCACTGATGAATCTCATGCCACCAGACGATTCGGTTGGCCGGCTTGGCGATCCAATGGCCCTCGTCGGGGAAGAAGACGTACCGGCTGGGAACGCCCCGGCGCTGGAGGCTGGTGAACATGCCGAGACCTTGCGCGTCGGGGACGCGGAAGTCGAGCGCGCCGTGGATCACCAGGGTCGGCGTCTTGAAGTTGCCGGCGTAGGTGCTGGGGGACCGCTCGCGGTAGTGCTCGAACTTCTCCCAGGGGGGGCCGCCGTACTCCCAGTCGGGGAACCACAGCTCCTCGGTCGTGCCGTACATGCTCACCAGGTCGAAGACCCCGGCGTGGCTGATCAGCGCCTTGAAGCGGTCGGTGTGGCCGCAGATCCAGTTGACCATGAACCCGCCGTACGACCCGCCGGCCGCCGCCGTCCTGTCCTTGTCCAGAAATGGATACGTGGCCAGCGCGTGGTCGAGCCCCTTCATGAGGTCCTCGTAGACCTTGCCCGTCCAGTCGAGGCTGATCTGATCGGTGAACTTCTGGCCGAAACCGGTCGACCCTCGGGGGTTGATCGCCACCAACGCGTAGCCCGGCGCGGCGAACAGCGGGTAATTCCAGCGGCCGTGCCATTCGTCGTGCCACGCGCCCTGCGGGCCGCCGTGGATCAGGAAGAGGACCGGATACTTCTTGGCGGGGTCGAAGCCCGGCGGCTTCATCAGCCAGCCCTGGACTTTGTCGCCGTCGGCCCCGTCGAACGTGAACGACTCCAGGGGCGCGAGGTCGAGCTGCGAGAGCAGGGGGGCGTTGTGCGCGGTCAGGACCGTCGGCTTCTCATTCCCCTGCTTCCAGAAGTGGATTTCAGCCGGACGGTCGGCCGCGTGGTGGACGAAGGCGAAACTTCCGCCTCCTGGTCCCATCGAGATCGACGAATTGACGCCGCCGGTCGCCAGCCGCGCGGGGGCCTGATCTCTCTTGGATTTCTCGATCGCGACGATCGCAACGGTCCCTTGATCGTCGACGGCGGCGGCGAAGCCGTCGGCCGTTTTCCAGGCGAACTCATGGATCGGGCGATCGAGATGCGAGCTGACGTCGATCGTCTCCCCCGTGGCGAGGTCGCGGACGTGGAGCGTCCAGAGGTCCGACTCGAATCCGGGCCTCGACTGCGAGACGTACGCCAGGCGCTTGCCGTCGGGGGAGAACGCCGGCTGGCCGTCGGCCGCGGGGTTCGACTCGGTCAGGTTCTCGGCCTCTCCGCCGGTCGCGGGGACGAGCCAGACGTCGGTGTTCGTCGACCAGGCGTGGTCCTTGAGCGGCTCGGCGACGAACGCCAGGCTCTTGCCGTCGCTCGACCAGGCGTAGTCGCTCGACCCGCCGAACGGGGCGGGGGGGGTGTTCGCTTCAAGCCTGGGAGTCAGGTCGACGGCCTCGCCGGTCTCGACGTCGGCGACGAACAGGTGACTCTTCTTCCCCTCGTTCCAGGCGTTCCAGTGGCGGATCATCAAATGATCGTAGGTGCGAACCTTGCTCTTCTCGGCTTCCTTCTCCTTGTCGCGGTCGGCGGTCTCCTTGGGGGACTTGCCGGGGTAGACCTCGGCGGCGAAGGCGATCTTGTCCCCGTTGGGAGACCAGATCGGACCGGCGACGTCGATCGGCAGCCTGGTGACCTGGCGAGCCTCGCCGCCGTCGATCGGCAAGATCCAGACCTGAGTCGAGCCGCCCCGACTGGAGGCGAACGCGACGCTTTTGCCGTCGGGACTCCACCGTGGGTGGTTGTTCGTCCCCGGAGCGGTCGTCAGCCGCCGGGGCTCGCCGCCGTCGGTCGAGACCAGCCAGAGGCTGCTGTTGGTCTTGTCGGTCTCGCGGTCCAGCTCGGAGACGACGTAGACGATCGATCGGCCGTCGGGCGAGAGTTGCGGCTCTCCGACCCCCTTGACGTTGAGCAGATCGTCGGTCGTCATCGGCCGGTCGGCCGCCTCAAGGTTTGCGTTCGCGGCGATCGAGACCACGATGAGCGCTCCCATCATCCAGAATTTCACGGCTGATTCTCTCCTGTTCAATTCAATCCCGCCCGTGGGACATCTTCACCAGGACCGGCGTGAGGGCGAGCATGACCACCCCCGGAATGAACGCCATGGCGCCCAGGAACGCCCAAAGATTGAGTTCATAGGGCTTCAGGGTGTGCTCCATGATCCCCGCCAGGTAGTTGGCCGCCGCCGTGCAAAGGAACCAGAACGCCATCATGAGAGACGCGATCCGGGGATGCGCCAGCCGGTTCACCAGCGACAGCCCGATCGGCGAGAGGAACAACTCAGCAACGGTGAAAATCAGGTAGACCGAAATCA
>CALCIC010000060.1 GCA_937907405.1 uncultured Isosphaeraceae bacterium
TGCCGGCCCGACCCCACAAGTGGGGTTCCCCCCGCTCCCGGGGGGAGAAGGGATGCTCGCGTCAGCCTCTGCAAAAATAGCGCGACGTCAAAACCGGCGCGTCGGGGTGGTATCGACTCTCCGCCTCAGACCAGGCCGATCATGGCGGCGACGGCCTCGTCGCAGGCGCGGGCGACGTCGCCGTCGCCTCGGTTGGCGGCGACGAGAAAGGCGAGGTCGCGGGCCGGGGCGATCCAGATGGTGACGTACCAGTAGGTGTTGCTCCCCGAATGGGTCAGCACGCCCCCTCCCGCCCAACGGCGCTCCCCCACTCCCCAGCCGGCCGCGTAGGGTTCTCCCTTCGGCGGGGTGTGGAGCCGGCGGAACGTCGAGGCGCGGAGCAGCTTGCCGTCGGTCCGTTCGCCGCGGGCGTGGGCGGCGGCGAACTTCGCCCAGTCGGCCATCGTGCAATGGATCGTGCCGGCGGGGCCCAGGCAGGCCGCGTTGTCGCGCCGG
This sequence comes from uncultured Isosphaeraceae bacterium, assembly GCA_937907405.1. GTDB lineage: Bacteria > Planctomycetota > Planctomycetia > Isosphaerales > Isosphaeraceae > Paludisphaera. The sequence goes on from CALCIC010000060.1 coordinate 496, forward strand.
GGCGGCTCCAGCCGGCCCCTGACCATGTGGTGGCCGTACGGCTGATCGACGGCCCCCGGCCCCCCCTCGCGCGGCGCGCCGAAGCCGGCCGAATACATGTTCAGCGGGGCGAACAGCCGCTCTCGCATCAGTTGTTCCCAGGGCTGGCCCGTCGCCCGTTCGGCCATCAGGCCCGCCAGCGCGTAGCCGGCGTTCGAGTATTCGAACGTCCCCGGCTTCACCTTGGGCGGCTTGGCGAACAACTGGAGCATCGCCGAACGGCGTTGTTCGGTCGTCGACCGGCCCGGCAGCCGCCACCAGTCGGCGTCGTGCGGCAGCCCCGCGCGGTGGGTCAGCAACTGCCAGAGCGTGACCCCCCGGAAATCCGGGTGGAACCGCGGCGCGTCGTCGGGGAACAGGTCGGCGATCCGGGTCGACGGCTCAAGCAGCCGGTCCTCGAACAGCGTGCCGATCATCGTCGCGGTCATCGCCTTGGTGCACGAGCCGAGGTGGACCTGGTCGGTCACGCGGATCGGCTCGGACGCGCCGACCCTGCGGACCCCGACCGCGCCGATGGTCGTGATCGCGCCCCGCTGCACGATCGCGCCGATCATGCCGGGCGTCTTCGACGAGTCGACCTTGAGGGCCAGGGCCGCCTCGATCCGGGGGTCGCTGGCGAGGCTGGTCTCCCACGGTTCGAGCACCGGCCGCAAGGCGGCGCGGTCGGGCGTCAGCGCCGGCCTCCTGGCCGTCCGCCGTTCGCCGGCGTCCTGGCCGAGCGCCCGCTCCGCCAGCCCCCCCGAGGCGATCGCCAGTCCCCCCGCCAGCGTCGTTCCCAGCCAGCCGCGACGATCGATCATCTCCGCTCCTCCGCTCCCCGACCCCTCCCGCATCCTCTCGTCCGCATCCTTCAGCTTAGATCGTGATCATGCGATTCGCAACCGGCGGCGACCGCGATTCGGTCCGGTCGTCCCCGATCCTCCGGTCGGGCGGACCCTGGCGGCGCCGTCGCGGATTTGGGATGGCGGCCGACGCCCCCCCTTCGAGAGAATTGCGGAAGGGAACGGGCGATCGCAGGCCGACGACGAATGGAGCGACGAGATTTCATCATGAATCGATCCGACGACGAGGGGGCCGGCAAGCCGGGAAGGCCGAAGCCGAAGCCGAGGCGGGGGAACGTCCGCCCCAAGGGGGTCAGCGCCCGGCTGGGGCCGATCGGGCTGAAGCGGCTCGACGGCCGGGTCTTCGAGCTGATCCACCCCAAATGCGTCGAGGAGACGGAGCTCGACTACGCCGAAGGGCTGGAGCTGTGGAAGGCCGGCGACCCGGAAGAGGCCCGCGACGCCCTGCGGTTCGCGCTCGAGGCGTGCCACGACAACCTTTGGGTCCACGTCGCGCTGGGGGACCTGGCGCTCAAGGAGGCGCGCGACCCCAGGCTGGCGCGGGGCCACTACGGCTACGCGTTCGAGTTGGTCCAGCGGTCGCTCCCCCCCGACTTCAACGGCCGGCTCCCCCGCGCCCGAGTCGCCAACCGCCCGTTCCACGACGCCCTCAACGGCCTGATCGCCTGCCTCAAGGCCCTCGACGAACCCGCCGAGGCCGACAAACTCCAGGCCCTCGCCGATCGGCTGGCCTAGCCCGGCTTGACGTCCCGGTACAATCATTCAGGCCGTATCCCCGTTTTTATGTTGAAATCAGTTAAGGTGTGCGACATGTCGAAGCCGACCGAAACCGAGTCTCCCAGGGTGTTGAGCATCGGCCAGTGCAACATGGATCACGGGATTCTCACCCAGCATTTTTCCCGACGGTTCGGCGCGCGGCTGGACCGGGCGAACGGGCTGGCCGACGCCCGCCAGGCGCTGGGCCGGGGGCGTTACGCGCTGGTGCTGGTGAACCGCCAGCTCGACGCCGACGGCTCGGAAGGAATCGACGTGATCAGGGCGATCAAGGCGGACGAGTCGGTCTCGTCGATCCCGGTGATGCTCGTCAGCAACTTCGCCGACGCCCAGGAAGCCGCCCTGGCCGCCGGCGCCGAGCCCGGCTTCGGCAAGGCCCAACTCGACGCCGCCGAGACCCTCGCCAGGCTTGCCGCCGTCCTCGGCTGACCGCCGCCGAGCTGATATTGCCGACGACCCGATTCCGAAATCCCAATACCAGCCCGCCGCGCGAGCGAGGGTTCGAGACGCCTGTGCCGCGACGAG
>CALCIC010000061.1 GCA_937907405.1 uncultured Isosphaeraceae bacterium
CTTCCAAACGGCGAGGCCCGCGTGGTCTTCGACGACCCGCAGACCGCCGTCACGCCGGGGCAGGTGGTCGCCGTCTATCAGGACGATCTGGTGCTCGGCGGCGGCTGGATCGAGCGTGCGCTTCCGGTCTGAACGCCGAAACCTCGACGATCGAGTGGAGTCTATCGACCGCATGAGCCGTATCAGCCTGATCATCCCCGGAACGATGGACAAGTCGATCCACGGCGACGCGCTCGCGACCTATCAACGGATTCTTCATGAGCGAGGCGGGGCGGACTCGGTGGAAATCGTGCTCTCGGAGCGAGGCGCCCACGGCGACGAGGTGGTCGGACAGTTCCCGCTGGTTCGGATCTTCGAGGAAGGCGCCAACCACGTCAGCCTGCTTCGCAAGGGGCTGGCCGCCGCGACCGGCGACGTCCTGCTGGTGCTCGACCCCAGCCGCGTCTACGCTCCCGAGGCGCTCTTGCAGGTGCTCGACTCGTTGCGGACGAGCACGGCCGACGTCGTCGTCGGGGTGCCGACCGCCGGGGGGAACGAGACGACCGTTCGGGGGGTGAGGAACAAGACCCTGGCGATCCTCGGCCGACTGGCCCTGGGGACCTCGGACGGGCTGTCGGGACTGGCCGCGATCCGACGCTCGGCGGTGCGGTCGCTGATCACCGACAACCCCTCGATCTCGGGCTCGCGGATCCTCCTCGACGTCCTCACCTGGTGCTCCGGGAGGCTCCTCGACGTTCCGGTCCACACCGGCCGAGACGATCAGAGGAAGCTGGTGCCGGTCCGGCTCGACGACGTGAAGCAGATCAAGCGGGTCCTCGACCACCGGTTCGGGACGTTCTCGCGGCTGGTCCAGTTCTGCCTCGTCGGCGCCTCGGGGATGTTCGTCGACCTTTCGCTCTACGCCATCTTGCAGTGGCTGTTCCATCGGATCGGCTTCGAGTCCCCCTCGGACGTCGGCGAGGGGTTCGCCTGGCCCCTGGCCGTGGCGGGGCTGCTCTCGATCCTCGCCGCCCTGACCTGGAACTTCGCCCTCAACCGCCGCCTGACGTTCAGCGACTCGCGCGCCGGCTCGATCCCTCGCCAGTATCTGACCTACGCGCTGGGCAACGCGCTGGGGATCGCCGTGAGCCTGACCCTGCGGCTCTATCTGCCGGGCCGGTTCCGGTTCTTCTCGGATCACCGGCTGGCGGCGGCGGTGGTCGGCATCGTCGCGGCGACGGCCATCAGCTTCTCGATGTCGCGCTGGGTCGTCTTCATCCGACACGCCGAGCCCGCCGGGGACGAGTCGACGAAGGAAACCGTTATGGTTCGTTGATCCGTTTCCGCCCCCATTCCACCGACGCCGCGACCAGCGCGATCGCCGGCACGATGGGCGCGCGCATCCGCATGTCGGTCCAGTAGAGCGTGTGGACGGCCGACAGGCCGACGATCGCGGCGAGCACGGCGACCCCCGGCCAGCGTCGGAACCGCGGGTGGAACGCCCCCAGCGCCAGCGCGGCCCACAGGGGGATCGTCCAGAGGGCCGTCGCCCCCCGCGTCGCCCGGCCGTATACGCCGGCCGCCGGCGCGACGCTCCAGAACGTCGCCAGCCGTGAAACGCAGGCGAGCGCGAACGTCCGGGGGCGGTTCCGGGCCAGCTCGACGACCGAATCGCGGAGAAGGCGATCGGCCTCGGGCTCGGTCATTCCGGCCGTCCTCCGGTTGACGGAATCCCACCAGAGCCACTGGTCGCGGCCGGTCCAGACGCGCCCCGGCGGCCCTTCCAGGACGTCGCGGTAATAGACCTCGTTGTTCGCCAGGGCCAGCGTGTAGCCGCCGTGGGTCGTGGTCCAGACCGGCTCGCCCAGCGCCCGGACGTTCCGCGCCGCCCAGGGCGAGAGCACCAACGCCACGCCGACCACGATCTCGGCCGCCCGACGCAACCGCATGCGCGCGCCTCCCGGTCCAACGACCAGACCGGCAAGGGCCGCGAGCCCCGCCCCCGGAAGCGCGCTCGGCCGACAGAGGGCCGCCAGGCCCAGGAGGCCGCCGCCGAGCAGGGGGCCCCATCGACCCGGCCTCGCGAATGCGGAGAGCGAGGCGATGAGCAGGAAGGCGGCCAGCGTCTCGGTCATCACGAACCGAGCCTGCCAGACGAGCACCGGGTCGCAGGCGACGATCAGCCCGGCGGCCGTCGCCCGGAACGTCCCCAGGCCGAGCCGCTCGGCCGCGCGAATCGTGAGGCCGGCGGTCGCCGCGCCCAGCAGGATGTGCAGCCCGGCGACCGCCGCGATCAGCCGGCCGCCGGCGAGCGGGACCATCGGCGCGAGGATCAGCGGGTAAAGCGGCGGCCGGTACGCCGTCAGCCGTCCCTGGAGCGTCAACCCGTCTCCGGCGGCGATCGATCGGGCCAGGGGAAGATAGTTGTCGGGGTCGTCGAACCGGCCCGAGCCGACCGACGTCGCCGCCAGCCGCACCATGAACGCCGTCGCCACGACGAACCCGAGCAGCCACGACGCCCCGGGCCGGACGTTCGCGAATCGGTTGGTCCAGGAGTCGGATGGGACGACGGGGGGCAAGGGAGGGCTCGAATTTGTTGAGGATTGCCAGGGGATCGATTTGATCTTAAGCTGTTTTGACGCTCCGAACCCGCGTTGCGGGGCTGGAGTCTCTCTTTATGATAGACCGTCTCGACGGCGACGTCAGTCTGGTCGCGGGCCGTCGCGTCCTCAAGCTTTGGGTGAATGAGCAATGGCCGATCGGCCCGTCGTCCTGATGTTGACTGGTATGGATCAAGCCGGGATGAGCCTCCTGAACGAGGCGGTCGAGGTCCGGACCGCCAGCCCCACGGATCTGGTCGCGCTCGAAGAGGCGATCCGCGAGGTCGACGGCCTGATCCTCAGGACCGCCGGCAAGATCGACGGGCAGGTCCTGGATTGGGCGAACCGGCTGAAGGTCGTCGGCCGCCACGGGGTCGGCTTCGACCACATCGACGTCCCCGCCGCGACCGCCCGCGGCGTCCAGGTCGTGTACACGCCGGGCGCCAATACGGAGAGCGTCTGCGAGCACGTCTTCGCGATGATGATCGGCCTCTCCAAGCACTTCCCCAAGATGATGAGCGAACTGGTCGCCGGCAACTACCACGCCCGGACCAGCATGCGAGGGCGGGAGATCGCCGGCAAGACGCTCGGGATCGTCGGCTTCGGGCGGATCGGCCGCAGACTGGCGGAGATGGCCCACCTCGGGTTCGGGATGAAGGTCGTCTATCACGACGTGGTGCCGGCGC
>CALCIC010000062.1 GCA_937907405.1 uncultured Isosphaeraceae bacterium
TCCTGCTGGTAGTGATGACCGAGGATCAAGAGCGAATCGCCCAACTCGCGCTTGACCGCCTCGATTCGTTGGTTGAGTTCGGCCTCGTCGGCCTGGCGGTACGTCTCCAACGACGACTCCGAGACGCCGGCTGCGACTGCGGCGGGGGTGGCGGTCATGGTGGTCTTGTCTCTCCCTTTCAAGCAGGCGAGCGAGGATTGATGGTTCGCCCGCCCTCGGTTTCTAAAGCCGTTCCCTGTCGCCGGTCTGCTCCGGTCGTTTTCAAATTTTATCCGCGTCATTGACCGATGCAGGTATTATATCCCAGTATCAAAACCAGACGCGATCCAGAACGATTCCTCTTTGATGTGTTGAGTGCGGCGTCGCAGGCGTGCGTCGGCGGTCTTGATTCACGTTCTCGATCTCAATCCGCGGTCGAGACGCCTCTGCGCGAGGAGCGAGGGACACGTTGGGGCCCGAGGCGACCATACTCATCGTCGACCAGAACGAGGCCGATCGAGCGCGGTTCCGCTTGATCCTGTCGCAAGGCGGCTACGCCGTTCTGGAAGCGACGGGAGGCGACGACGTGGTTCGCCAGGCGCGTGACGTCCGGCCGCACCTGATCATTCTCGACCTTGAAGCCGGGACCGACGGCGCGCCGGTCTGCCAGGCGATTCGAGGCGACGGCGCGATCGCCGGAACGCCGGTGTTGATCCTCACCGCCGGCCACGACGATCTCGGCGTGCTGGCGGTCCTGAAGGCCGGCGCCGACGATTACGCGACCAAGGACTCCGCGCCTGAGTTGATCCTGGCGCGGGTCCGGCGGCTGGTCCAGTACCGCAAGCTCGCCGACCTGGCGGTGCTCGATCGTCAATTGGTTCAGGTCGGCCGCTTGCTCGCGGGGATCGTGCATGAGATCCGGGGGCCGCTCTCGGTCATCCGAGGAAGCGCCGAGCTGCTCCGCCTGGGGCTGCACGATCGAGAAGAGGATTTGCAGTGGGTCGATTCGATCCTCCGTGGTTCGAGCCTGCTTCAGCTTCGCCTCGAGCACTTGATGGCGGCGGTTCGGCCCGGACCGGCTCGAGTCCAGCCGGTCGACGTGGGCTCGCTGCTCAACGAAGCGGTCGAGCTGTTCAAGAAAGGGTTGCCGCCGAACAAGCTCGTGGCCCGCATCGAGATCGATTGTCCGCGAAGCCACGAGATTCAAGCCGACGCGGGCAAGCTGATGCAGGTCGTCTTCGACCTCCTCTCCAACGCGCATCAGGCGATCCTGGGGGCGGGCAAGCAAGGCGAGATCCTGCTGCGCATCGACGGCGTCCAGGAAGACCAGGTCGATTGGGTCCGCGTGGAGGTCGTCGACGGAGGGCCGGGAATCCCCGAGAACCATCTGCGGCGGATCTTCGAGCCGTTCTTCACCACGAGGAGCGGCGGCAGCGGCTACGGACTCTACCTCGCCTCCGAGATCGTCCGCGAGATGGGAGGACGACTGAGCGCCCGCAACAACTCCACCGGCGGCGCCTGCTTCTCGATTTTGCTTCCCGCTCGCGCGGCGAGTCGAGAAAAGGAGTCGGGAGCAACGGAGTAGGGGAACCTTGTTCGGGTGACTCGCGGGCGCGGCCCCCGCAGGGGGAAAGGGGGGGCCGTTCAGTCCCCGCCTTGGCATCGAGGATGCTGAGGTTGAACGTGAGGACCCAGAGGCTTGCAATCCCCGTCGGGTCGGGGGCCGCGTTTCGTCATGGACGATTCAGCCTCGATCCCCGTGCCGGCCCGTCGCGAGTGCGTTCACCACCGTGAGCGGATCGTCGAGTTCGAGGCTCTCGTCCGTGATTTTCAGGACCGGCTCGACCGGAATTCGTCCAACTCCTCCATCCCCCCTTCGGTTCGGTCAATCCGCTTGACGCTTCCAAGCCGGTCGTCAAGACGCCGACGGGGCGAGTCACTTCAGCGCCGCGAGCGCCCCTCGGAAGACTTTCAGGCCGTGGCCTTCCTGGCCGAGGGAGTCGCCGAGGCGGGTCCATCGGGGGTGGTGGAGGGGCGAGACGAACCGCTCGGGATGGGGCATCAGGCCGAAGATCCGACCGGTGGGGTCGCAGACGCCGGCCGCGGCCAGGAGCGAACCGTTGGGGTTGGCCGGATACTCCTGAGTCGGCTTCCCCCGCGCGTCGCCGTACTTGAGGACGATCTGGCCGGCGGCGTCGAGCGCTTCGAGCGCGGCGGGGTCGGCGGTCAGGAAGCGGCCCTCGCCGTGGGCGACCGGCAGGTCGAGCGGTTCGTCGAACGACACGAACGGAGAGAGGCCGGGCCGGGGCAGGAGGGTGACCCAGCGCGCCTCGAACCGCCCCGAGTCGTTGTGCGCGAGCGTCGCCGCGCAGGGGGCGTCGCCGCCGGGCAGGAGC
>CALCIC010000063.1 GCA_937907405.1 uncultured Isosphaeraceae bacterium
GGTGATGGTCGACAGCCAGCCTCACACGGGGCGCCGAAGCAGCGAGGCCGCCGTCCCCCAGGTCGTGATCGACCACCATGAGACCGGCGGCGATCTCGCGGGGGTCCTGTTTCAAGACATTCGCACCCACATGGGGGCGTCGAGCACGATGATCACCGGCTACCTGCTGGAACAGCGGGTGCCGATTTCGTCGCAACTCGCCACCGCGCTGCTTTACGGAATCGAGTCCGAGACGACGGGCTATCCCCGCGAGGCCAGCTCGCTCGACGACGGCGCGCTGGTCTGGCTCTACCCCCGCGCCGACAAGGAATTGCTGGCGAGGATCCGTAATCCCAAGCTCCCCCAGAGCCACTTCGCCACGTTCCAGGCCGCGCTTGCCAACGCGTTTCTGTATCGCGACCTGATCGTCGCCTGGTGCGGCGAGGTATCCCAGCCCGACATCATCGCGGAGGTCGCGGACTTCTTCGTCCGGTTCGATCAGGTGAACTGGGTGCTGTCCGTCGGTCTGTACGAAGGAGGACTCAAGCTGTCGTTGCGAGTCTGCGGTCTTGGCGGCCAGGCCGGCGAGGTGCTTCGCGACGTGGTGGACGGAATGGGCAACGCGGGGGGGCATGACAGGCGGGCCGGCGGCCTCGTGCCGCTCGGCGACGCGAGCCCCAAGCATGTGGAGCAGAGCCTCACCGAACTTCGTCGACGGTTGCTGGCGCATCTCGAAATCGACGAACACCAGGGGCGACGCTTGCTCGGCGATTGTTCCCGGATCTCCGCTCCCTGAATTCTTTTGAAATTATGAGGCGGAGGCCGCCGCCACGGTCGATCCTGACGAATCGGTCGCGGCTCGATGATCAAACGGATCATAAACCTGTTGCGTTAAAGCGGCGGTCGAAGGTACAACAAGACAGTTTCATTCTCAGGAGTCGCTCGGGCTGCCGATTATTGAAGTCGGCCCCGGCCTTTCGAGAAAGTATCCGCGGATTCAAGAGGGCTTCATCCTCCGCTTCAGGTCAGGGATCGTCGGCGATCTCAAGGGCCGTCGAGCTCCCGTCAAGGTTCTTGATCAGGAACTCTCGCCGCATTACTTGGAGTCGCTCCGCAATGAGTCGACGCAGGCGCACCGGTTTTACTCTGATCGAGTTGCTGGTCGTCGTTTTCATCATCGGCACTTTGATTGCATTACTGCTTCCGGCGGTGCAGTCAGCCCGGGAATCCGCCCGTCGCATTCGGTGCACATCGAATCTTAAACAATTAGGGCTGGCCGTCGCGAAGTACGAGAGCGACGGCTGGGGGACGCTTCCGCCGGCGCTGCTGCTGACGGTCGGCAACGGCAACCTTCCCAGGTCGGTGGGGTGGAGCGCGCTTTCCCGATTGTTGCCGATGATTGAACAGACGAACCTGTTCGATTCGATCAACTTCCAATTCGGGTTCGAAGCGCCCGCGAACACGACGGCGACGGGGACGGCGGTTTCGGTTTTCGCCTGCCCCAGCGAGGTGAATCCGACGACGTTCGACGCGAGCTCGCTGTATTCCGGGCTGACGACGGCGGCGACGACCAACTACGCCGTATCCGAAGGGGATTGGTTCGTCTGGGGGGGCTTCGGCCTGAAGTCGAGCCGATCGGCGTTCGCCCCCAACGTGAGCCGCCGGCTGGCCGAATTCCGCGACGGCACGAGCAACACGCTGCTGATGAGCGAAGTCCGAAGCCTCCAGAATCAGATCACGGAATGCGGTTCGCTGCTGACCGAGCGCAGCCCCCAGACCGTCCCCGGGACCGACGTCCCCTTCGACACGCGAGGCATGGTGATCAAATCGATTCAGTGTCAGTTCTGGGGTTACGGCCACGCGCTTTGGGCCGACGGCGGGGTGGATCAGACGGGGTTCACGACCGCCCGTCAGCCGAATTTCTTCGAGTCGGCGAACCTCAGCAACGGACTCGATTCCGATACGCTCTCGGCGCGCGAATACCTCGGCGGTCCGACCTATGCATCCGTGATCGTCCGGAGCTATCATCCCGGCGGGGTGAATGCGGTCCTGGCCGACGGCAGCGTCCGGTTCGTCGCCGACACGATCGCCTCGCCCGTCTGGATGGCGTTGGGAACCATCGCCGGCGGCGAGGTCGTCGGCTCGTCGGAGTACTGACGTCCCGCGGGGAGCGGGGCTCGTCGGACTTCCCGCCTCCCTTCCTGCCTCATCGTCCGTCGAGACGATGTTTCGGGTTCACGTCGGGTTGCGACGTGAGTCATACTTGTTCCGGCGTCGACGCGCGTCCCCGTCGTGGGCGCGCCGACGGGGGGCTCGGCTTTCTCTCGAACGTTCCGGGGGTTGATCGATCGATGATGCAGGCCCCCAAAAAACCGCTTCTGGAGGTCTACCTCCTT
>CALCIC010000064.1 GCA_937907405.1 uncultured Isosphaeraceae bacterium
GGTGATCAAGGCGACGCTCGTCGGCACGGGCGCCATCACCGGCCGCGTGACGTTGGAGGGGACGCCCTCGGAGGAGCAGCAGTTGCCGCTTGATGCGGCCTGCTCGGCTTCGTCCAAGGAACACAGCAAGGAAATGCCCCGTTTCACGCGCAACTACGAGACCAAGGACGGCGGACTTGCGGACGTCCTGGTCACGTTGGTGGACGTTCCTGCTCAACCGATCCCCGCCGGAACCGGCCCGCTCGTGATCACCCAGCGCGGGTGCGAATACGAGCCGTACGTGGCCGCTTGCCAGGTCGGCCAAAAGATCGAGGTCGTCAACGACGATCCGTTGACGCACAACATCCACACGCTGCCCGAGGTGTCCGGCAACAAGGAAGTGAATCAGAGCCAGGCCGCCAAGTCCAAGCCGCTGGATTTCCAGTACGACAAGCCGGAGGAGTTCCTCAAGTTCAAGTGCGACGTCCACCCCTGGATGTTCAGCTACGTCAGCGTAGTGAACCATCCCTTCTATTCCGTCACCAGCGAGGACGGCCGCTTTGAAGTCAAGGGGCTCCCCGACGGCAAGTACAAGGTGAAGTTCAAGCATCGCAAGGCGGGCGAGAAGGTCGAGGAGGTCGAGGTCAAGGACGGCAAGGCGACCGTCGACGTCGTGCTGAAGGTTCCGTCGGCTTAGTGGTCGGCCGTCGCTCGGCGCCGCAACCCCGTGGGGAGGACAGGTTCATGACGTCAGACTCGCACGAGCTTGGTTTTGTACGAAAGTACATATTTTCCGTCGATCATAAAATGATCGGGATCCAATACGGGTTCACGTCGCTTACGTTCGTGTTCACCGGCCTGATCTTGATGCTCCTGATGCGATGGCAGATCGCCAACCCCGGCGAGGCGGTGCCGATCGTGGGAGGGCTGTTGGAAAGCCTGATGGGAGAGCCGGCGAGCGAGGGGAAGATCTCGGCCGACCTGTACAACATGTTCGGCGCCATGCACGGCACGATCATGATCTTCCTGGGGATCGTGCCGTTGGTGTTCGGCGCCTTCGGCAACTATCTGGTGCCGCTGCAGGTGGGGGCGCCGGACATGGCGTTCCCCAAGTTGAACATGTACAGCTACTGGCTGTACCTGATCGGCGGATTGATCATGCTGGCCAGCTTCGTGGTTCCGGGAGGCCCGGCCCAGGCGGGCTGGACCTCCTACCCGCCGTTGACCACGATCATTCCCACCGACGGCCAGACCTACTGGATCCTCGCGATGGTGATCATCATCACATCGTCGCTTCTGGGCTCCATCAACATCATCGTCACGGTGATTCAATTGCGGGCGCCGGGCCTGACCTGGATGCGGCTGCCGTTCTTCGTCTGGACGGAATTCGTCACGGCGTTCCTCTTGCTGCTGGCCTTTCCCCCGCTGGAGGCGGGTTCCATCCTCCAGTTGATGGACCGCCTGACGGGGTCCAGCTTCTTCATGCCGCACGACCTGGTCGTCTCCGGCAGGCCGCTCGCCGACCTTAGCGGCGGAGGCAGTCCGTTGTTGTGGCAGCATCTGTTCTGGTTCCTGGGCCACCCCGAGGTCTACGTGCTGATCCTGCCGGCGATGGGGATCGTCACCGAGGTGATCGCCAACAACACGCGCAAACCCGTTTGGGGGTATCGAGCCATGGTCGGTTCGGTGCTGGCGATCGGCTTCCTGTCGATGGTCGTATGGGCCCACCATATGTTCATGACTGGAATGGGGTCGAGGATCTCGATGTTCTTCCAGACGACGACCACCATCATTTCCATCCCGTCGGTGATCGTCATGACCTGCCTTTTGCTGTCGCTGTGGGGAGGCTCGATCCGCTTCACGGTCCCGATGTTGTTCGCGATCGCGTTCCTGCCGATGTTCGGCGTCGGCGGCCTGACCGGAATACCCCTGGCGTTCAACAGCTCCGACACGGCGCTGCACGACAGTTACTACATCATCGGCCACTTCCACTACGTGGTCGCCCCCGGGACGATTTTCGCCGTGTTCGCGGGGATCTACTACTGGTTCCCCAAGGCGACCGGGCGCCATATGAACACGGTCCTGGGTTGGGTCCATTTCTGGGGGTCGCTGGTCTGCATGAACTTGATCTTCTTCCCAATGCTGGTCCAGGGGCTGGCCGGCATGGGGCGGCGGATGTCGGACGGCGGCTACAACTACTCGGCGGCCCACCCTTCCAACGAAGGGGTGATCGGCGCGTTGAGCTCGACCGTCATGCACTTGAACACCGTCATCGCCTGGTCGGTGCTGGCGCTCATGCTGTTTCAACTGCCGTTCCTGTTCAACTTCTTCTACAGCATCTTCGCCGGCCGGCGCGTCGAGAGCGACAACCCCTGGCAGGCGACGACGCTTGAATGGCAGACCCCCACGCCCCCCCCTCACGGCAACTTCGCGCAGGACGTGGTCGTCTACCGAGACCCGTACGCGTACAGCCTGGCCTATGCGCTCCAACCCTCGACTTCGGGGGCGACGTGGAGCGGCGACGGGGACGGCGAGGCCCCCGATTTCGAGGCGCAGAACCAACCCGTCTCCGGCGTCGAATCGACGCGGTCGGAGTGAAGACCGGACAGTCCTCGGAGTAGGAACCAACCGCAAATGAACCAAGCTCATGCGACGATCCGATACACGACCGAGATTCGTGAAGACACCGGACTCTACAACGGCAAGTTGGGAATGTGGCTGTTCCTGGCGTCCGAGGTGATGCTGTTCGGCGCGTTGTTCTCCGCCTATGTGTTCCTGCGCCTCAGCGCTCGGGACGGCGAGTGGCCGCACGGGCTGCTCAACATCCCGATCGGCGCTTTCAACACCCTGGTGTTGATCACGTCGTCATTGACGGTGGCCCTTTCGTGGACGTCGTTGAAGATGGGCGACTTCCAGCGCTACCGCCGATTCCAGTTCGTCACGCTCGGCTGCGCGACGGCGTTTCTGGGAATCAAAAGTTGGGAGTACTACGACAAGTTCAACCACTACGAGGTCTGGCTCGAAAAGCCGGTCACGGCCAAGGAGCACCCGCAGTTGGCCGGCCATTCCACCGACCCCGACGCTCCAATCGCCTCGATCATCGGCCATGTCGAGGGGGCCAGGCCGTTCACGACGTTGGCGTCGCTGGAGGAGGCGGGCGCGACGACGGTTACGATCCACCCGGACAAGTTCCACTACCGCCTGTCGGCCCGGCAGCAGGCGGAGCGCCGCAAGGCGGAGCGGTCGGGAGAGGCGGAGACGGCGCGCATCGCCGCCGAAAGTCATGAGGGCGTATCGTTCGACGTCTCGCAGATCGATCGACTCTCGGCGTTCGTGCCGAGGCATGGGACCTTCTTCGCCAACTACTTTACGCTGACGGGCCTGCACGCGCTGCACGTGATCGGCGGGATCTTGGCGTTCGCCTTTCTCCTTTGGCCCGGCGCGCGGATGTGGCGCGACGATCCGGAGCGCTATACGAACCGCGTGGAAGTGACCGGATTGTTCTGGCACTTCATCGACCTGGTGTGGATCTTCCTGTTTCCCATCCTTTACCTGCTTTAGCAAGCAGACGGGAGTTGACGATGTCCTCTGAAGGTCCGGCTCATACGCTGCCGACGCCCTCCGCGCCGACGGTGGACTTGCATCACGTCCAGCTCGAGCAGAGGCGGTTTCTGACCGTGTACGCCGTGCTGATCTTCGGCACCGTGTTGACCGTCGCCATGTACTACGTCCACTTCGAGGAGATGTGGCAGACGGTCGCCGTGGCGCTGTTGATCGCGGCCGTGAAGGGCGCCTTCGTGGCGGCCGTCTTCATGCATCTGTGGCACGGCGAACGCGACGTCCACAAAATCCTCTTGTACACCGGCGTGGTCGTGGCGGCCCTGTTCGGCCTCTCGATCTTCTCGATCTTCAACATCCCCGGATCGGGCCATCTCTTGAGGTAGCGCCATGTCGCTGAAAGCCTTCCATCTGTTGTTCATCGCCGCTTCCGAGGTGTTGTTGTTCGGGTTCGCCGGTTACGAAAACTATCGCTACGCGGAAGTGACGCGGAGCAGCGTCGACTTGTGGATCGGCTTCGCTTCAAGCACGTTTGGGGTTCTGCTGCTGATTTACCTTTGGTTCTTCGTGCGAAAGACCAAGGACATCAGCTTGATGTGAATGGGGCCGCCATGACTCGAAACCTCAAGACTCTCGTTTCCTTGATCATCACGGGCGTCCTGCTCGCGGCGCCTCGGGCGACGTCCGCCTGCTCGGTCTGCATGGGGCGCGCCGACGACGCGGCCACGCAAGGGCTGAACGCCGCAGTCCTCACACTGCTGACGGCGTTGCTGTTGGTCGTGGGGACGGTCGTCGGCTTCGTCGCCCACCTGATTCGACGCTCGGTCAAACACCCGCTGGCGGTGCCCGGCGCGCCGGGAGGAGTCGTACAATAATGGAACGCATTGAAAGGCTGTTCGGGGGCTTTCTGAATCTGCCGGAGCTCGCCTCGCGTCACGGCGAGGACGTGGACGGACTCTTGAACAGCACGCACATCTCCATGGTGCTGCTGTTCTTGGTCTGGTTCGCCTTCCTGGTCGTCGCGCTCTGGCGGTTTCGGGCGAAACGCCATCCGCGCGCCAATCCGGCCGGCGTGAAGCCCGTCTTCTTCGCGGTGGTCCTCGGCGTGGTGGTGCTGGACGAAATGGCGACCTTGTTCGGCGTCGCCATTCCGATGTGGAACAGGAACATGGCCGGGTTCCCAGACGAGGACCAGGCGACGGTGGTTCGCGTTACCGCCCAGCAGTTCACCTGGAACGTGCGCTACCCCGGCAAGGACGGCAAGTTCGGCGCTCAAAGCATCGCCTTCGTCAGCGATGAAAACCCGCTCGGCTACGACCCCGCCGACCCGGCGGGCAAGGACGACGTGGCGCCGCCGCTGAAAGACCTCCGGGTGCCGCTTGAGCCGATCGACGCGGACGGCGACGGCGCGCAGGACGTCGATTCGTCCGGCCGCCCGCAGTTCAAGCCGGTGCTCATCCACCTGACGAGCATGGACGTCATTCACAGCTTCAAGGTCCTGCCGCTGCGGGTTTGTCAGGACGCGGTGCCGGGGATGAGCATCCCCATCCACTTCATGCCGACGCGAGCGGGTAAGTACATGATCACGTGCGCTCAATTGTGCGGCAACGGGCACGCGACGATGGTCGGCTGGCTGACGGTCATGGATAATCAACCCCAACGGGGGGCCGACGGCGCGATCACCGCTCCGGGCGCCTTCGACCAATGGCAGGCGTCGCACGTCGTGGGCGGCGCGGCGAGGAGCCTAGAATGAGAATTCAAGACAAATCGTTGCTGGCGATCACGGCCGTCATGATGTTGCTGGCCGTTCCCTACCTCATGGTGAAAACCGGCGCGTGGGAGCCCGCCGCGTCGGCCGCGTCCGATGCATCCTCCATTCCCCCGACGCGCAGCCCCGACGATCTACCGGTCATTGGAGAACTCGCCGATTTTTCCATGACCAGTCAGTCGGGGCGGATCGTCCGTCGGGCCGACTTGCTCGGCCAGGTCTGGGTGGCGGACGTCATTTTCACCCGCTGTCCCGGACCGTGCGCCCGGATGACCACGCGGATGGCCGACCTGCAAGCCTCCATCCCGCCCCAGTGGCCCGTCAAATTGGTTTCCCTCACGACGGACCCGGAGTACGACACGCCCGAGGTGCTGAGCAGGTATGCCACGGCGTTCAAGGCCGACCCGGCGCGGTGGAGCTTCCTGCACGCCCCGAAGCCCGCCATCGTCGACCTCGCGGTCGACAACCTGAAATTGGTGGTGTTGGACAAGGAGGAGGCGCGCGAGTCGCCTAACGATCTGTTTATTCACTCGACCACGTTGGCCCTGGTGGACAAGCACGGCCGGCTCCGCGGCGCGTTCGAATCACTGCCGCTCGACCTGTCCAGGGTCGACGGCTTCGAGGGCGTCGAGCCGCCGCCGCCCGACAGTTGGGAAGCCACGTTGAAGCCGCGGTTGCTCAAGGCGGTTGAGCGGCTCGTCGCGGAAGATTGACCTCGTCGAGACGAAGGTCCTCGAAATACAGGAACCCATGCTTATGCAGACACTTGCGATCACGATCTTCCTGATCTGGGGGTCGATCACCGCGGCGGTGTTCGTTTATGTGGCCCTCAGCACCCGGTCGCCGGACGAATTGTCGCAGACGGCCTACAAGCGGACCAGGGTCCTCGTGCTCGGGGGCCTGACGTCGCTCGCCGTGGTCCTGCTGGCCCTCACGCTTCCGTACACTCCCTACCCCGACGGGGGGAGCGTGCCGGATCGGGTGATCTACGCTTCCGGCAAGCAGTTCGCGTTCAAGCTTTCGGACCAGCCGATCACGCGCGAGCAAGCGATGGACGACGAGGTCTTCTTGTCGATCAAGCCGATCCGCACCGGCGATCTGGTCGAGTTTCGGGTGTCGGGCGCCGACGTCACCCACGGCTTCAGCATTTACGACCTCGACGGCCGAGTTCAGGCGCAAACGCAGGCGATGCCGCAATACGTCAACCGCCTGCGACACCGATTCCCGAAAAGCGGCCTCTACCACGTGCTTTGCTTCGAGTTCTGCGGCATCGGCCACCCCACCATGAGGGCGCAGTTGCAGGTCGAGGACGATCCGGCCGTCGAGGACGCGGTCACGAGCAATTGAGACCGACCGACCGACCGATCGATCGGGTGAGAGAACATTGACGGCCTTGAAGCCGCTCCATCGGTCGGACTGCGGCTTCGTCCGGTTTCTCGGACAGGCTCTTCCAAGACGGAACCACCAATCAGGAGACGCAAGATGAGTACAGCGCCCAACGACGAAGCGCCTTCCATGATCGAGATGTCCGCCGCTGAAGCTCGCTCCGCCAATCGACTGACCCTTTTATGGGTTCTTTCGATGTTGGCGCTGTTTCCTACGTTCATCCTACTCGGCATGACGATGCGAGCCGCGCAAAGCAATCTGCTGGCGATGCTGCCCGCCGAGCGGTTTTACGGCATTCTCACCATGCACGGTCTGGGGATGGTCGGATTGTGGTTCGTGGCGGCCATGGCCGGGGCCGGCTG
>CALCIC010000065.1 GCA_937907405.1 uncultured Isosphaeraceae bacterium
TTTTGATCCTCGTCCGCAAGGCGTCGAGCCTGCGGGACAGGGCGTCGCTTTCAAGCTGGCTGTACGGCGTGGCCTACCGCGTCGCCCTCCGATCGCGGGCCGGCCTGATGAAGCGCCGCACCCGCGAGAGGGAGCCGGACGGCATGTCCGAAGCCGTCGCCCCCGCCGCGCGACCGGCCGACGACTCGCTCGAAGTCCTCGACGCCGAGTTGAGCCGACTGCCCGAGAAGTACCGGGCGCCGCTGGTGCTCTGCTATCTCAAAGGCCGGACGCACGATCAGGCGGCGATGGATCTCGGTTGGCCGGTCGGCACGGTGCGGAGCAGAATGGCGAGGGCGCGAGACGTCCTGGCGGGGCGGCTCAGCCGTCGCGGTCTGGACGCCTCGACCTGCAGGGCGCTCTTGCGGCCCGATCGTCTGATCACGTCCACGATCCTTCCCACGATTACGTCCGCCTCAACCTCCTGGCCGGCGACGGCCCTTGCACAAGGAGTTCTAACCGCGATGTTCATCTCTCAATGGAAATGGATCGGAGTCGCCACGACGACCATCGGTATGCTCGCCGCATCGGCGGGCGTGGGCGCGCGAGTGATCCAGTCGCCGGGAGGACCGGAAGACATTCCACCGCCCGTGCGAGAGTCGAAGCCCGTCGAGGCGAGGCAGACCGACAAGCCGTCGACGAAGCCCGTGAAGCCGATCCATAAAGCTGTTCGCACGCCGACCTACGACGTGCAGGGCCGCCTCGCGGAAATGGAGCAGAAGATCGATCGACTCACCGAGTTGCTTCAGAGAATGGAAGATCGCTTCGCGTTTCCACGCGTCAATCCCGCCAATCTTTACGACGGGCCGCCGATGGGGCCGGGAGTGTCGCCGATGATGGCTCCGGGAGTGTCGCCGATGATGGCTCCGGGAGTGTCGCCGATGATGGCTCCGGGGATGTCGCCGATGATGAGCCCGGGGGCGTCGTCGCCGATGGGGCCGGGAGTGTCGCCGATGATGGCTCCGGGGATGTCGCCGATGGTGGGGCGGCGGTCGAGCGAGCCGCCGGCGGTTCGGCGTCAGGATTCGACGCAACCGGGGCCCAGTCCGACAACTCCCGACGAGCCCTCGTCATCAATTCGTTCCCCGAGCCGGTCCGGTACGGCCCCGGTTTTCTCGACGCCCGACGCCGAGGCGCGCGATTTGACATCCGATCGAGTCGGCGGCGGCGTTCGCGTGATCGAAGCGCAGCTCTTGAACCTGTACTCGGACTACGAGTACAGCTCGAAATTGCATGAACGGGGACTGGTCTCCGAGAAGATCCATCGGGAGCCCGTTGCTCAGGCGCGGATTCTCGTCGCCCAGCTCCGGGAGATGGAGGACGAGGTTGACTATCAGGTCCAGAACGTCGAGCGGTTGCGTCACACCATGGACGAAATGCGGAAAGAATCGGCCAGGCTCTGGGACCAGCTCGAGGGGAAGCGCCTCGATAACGACCCAAAGGCAGCGAGCCTCAATGAATCGAGAGGGCGCATGCACCAGACGGCGAACAAGCTGGAAAACGAATTTCTCACGGAGAGCCGTGAGTTGGAAAAGAAGAAGTCGCGCCTCCCGAGGGTCCGTGAACTGATCCAGTGGGCCGAGGAGCACTTCAAGGAACTCAAGGACTGACGGCCGATGCGGGGAGGGCGGGTCTCCCGCCGATCCGGGCGCGGCGGTGAAACCCGGCTCGGCGGGAGCCTCGCCCTGCCGGAAGCCTCTCAGGTCCGCTCCTTCACCAGGCCGCTGATCGCCTTGAATTCGGGGCGGTCGGCGGTCTCGCACCATTCGAAGAGGACGGCTTCGGTGGTGGAGATGGTCGCGCCGGCGTTTTCGAGGCGGCGGAGGGCGAACTTCTGGTCGGAGTCGTGCCGGGAGGCGACGGCGTCGGCGGGGATCTGGACGCGGAAGCCGAGGTCGAGCAGTTCGAGGGCCGTCTGCGCCACGCAGACATGCGCCTCGATCCCCGCCAACGTGACGTGGCGGATGTGTCGACCGTAAAGCTGTTCGAGAATCCGGGCGGTCGCGCAACAATGGAAGGTGAGCTTCGAACACCGCTCCGGGATCAGATCGGCGATCGCGGCGACCGTGGAGCCAAGGCCCTCGGGGTACTGCTCGGACCCCCAGCTCGGGACGTCCAGGATCTTCGCCCCCCGGATCAACCGCACGGCGTTGGCCACCAGGCGTTCCCGATCCGGGATGGCGGCGAGCAGCTTCTCTTGGACGTCGATCACGAGCAGTGCGCCTCGGGGAGCGGTCAGTCGTTGGGTGGCGCGCATGGGGAGCTTCCTTTCGAGCTTCGGGAGCGGTCCGTCCGATTGGGTCGCCTCGCAAAATCCGGGCCGACGACTCACGCTTTCGTTTCAGTATAAGAGCTGCTCCTTGCCGGGGCGAGAGCGACGGATTACGATGCACGAGGCGGAGGGGAACCGAGGATTGCTCCGCGCCCCCCTTTCCGCCGTGCGCTATCCGACTTCGTTTCGCTTGGACTGGGTGATCCAACGTGGCCGAGAAGCCTCGAGTTCTTGTCATCGAGCGGGAGCCGTCGCGAGGCAGGGCGATTCTCGAGACCCTGGGCGACGGCTTCGAGATCACGGCCGTTCAGTCGATCTCCAAGGCGCTCTCGATGCTCCGCGACGCCCGGTTCGAGGGGGTCTACGTGGACTCGGCCCAGCTTTCGGCCGTCCGTTGGGTGGGGATGGTGATCCAGGCCGAGGAGATCCTCGACGCGATCGCCGACGGCGTGGCGGTCGT
>CALCIC010000066.1 GCA_937907405.1 uncultured Isosphaeraceae bacterium
CATCGGGCTGGTGTCGGTCGTCGTCGGCGTGATGATCGGCGGCGCCGTCAAAGCCGGATCGGGCAACATGGGAGGACGGTTCTACCAGCTTCTGGCCGTGTTCCTCACCTACACGGCCATCGCTGGCTTGATCGTCCCCGACCTCGTCGCGGAACTCGGGGCGATGGGCCGGGAGGAGGAGGCGGCGCTGAGGCAGGCCGTCGAAGCCGCCAACGCGGCCCCCCCGATTCAAGTCGTCGAGGCGAAGCAAGACCTCGCAGCGCCCGCCGAACCCGGCGGCCGGGCCGCGAACGGTGAAGGTGAAGGAGCGGTGGACCTCCCGGATCAAGTGTTCGCCGATGCGGCCCCGGTCGCGGCCGAACTGGAGGCCGATGAACCGATCGTCTTCGAGTTCGAGGAGGAGCCGGCGCCGAGTTTGAGCGGCTTCCTCATCGGCCTGGTCGTCTTCGTCGGGGTCGCGTACGCGCTTCCCGTCATCGCGGGGGTCCAGTCGCCGATCTCCGGGCTGATTTACGGGTTCGCGCTCTGGGAGGCCTGGAAAATCAACAGGATCGTGGAACTCGACTTTCAGGGGCCATACACCGTCGAGTCCCGAGCGGACGAGCGCCCCGTCGGAGGGGACGAGCACCATGGCGCATGAACCGGCTGCGGAGGCCGTTCCGGCCGAACTGGCCTGCAATGGGTGCGGTCTCGCGGTCCCTCCCGGCCTGCTCTCCTGCCCGTCGTGCCGGGGCCTGATCCACGCCGCGCGGCTCAAGGAGCTGGCCGCGACCGCCGGGGCCGCTGAGCGCGACGGCGAACCGACCGCCGCGCTTTCCGCCTGGCGCGAGGCCCTCGCTCTGCTGCCTTCCGGAACGCGACAGCACGCCGTGATCGTCGATCGGATCGCCGAATTGGGGAGGCGGGTCGTGCAGTCGCCCGCGCCGGAGGACCGTGACGAGGCGGCGGACGCGGGCTTGGGATGGTCGATGGGGGCGACGACGGGGGCCGTCGGCACGGTCGGCCTGCTGGTCTGGAAGTTCAAGTTCCTGGCGGTCGTGATCATGGGCAAGGGGAAGCTCTTGCTGCTGGGGCTGACCAAGACCAGCACGTTCCTCTCGATGTTCGCGTCGGTGGGCGTCTACTGGGTGGAGTTCGGCTTCCCATTCGCGCTCGGTCTGGTGCTCTCGATCTACGTCCACGAGATGGGGCACGTCTTCGCGTTGTCGCGGTACGGCGTGTCGGCGAGCGCCCCGCTGTTCGTCCCCGGCCTTGGTGCGTTCATCCGCCTGAAGCAGGAGTTCCACAGCCCTCGGCAGGACGCCCGCGTGGCGCTCGCCGGGCCGCTCTGGGGGCTGGGCGCGGCCGTGGTCTGCCTTGTGCTTCACGCGCTGCTTCGGTATCCGGTGCTGCTGGTCCTGGCCCACTTCGGGGCGTTGATCAACCTGTTCAATCTGATCCCGATCTGGCAGCTCGACGGCGGCCGGGTGTTCCGGACGTTGAACCGTCCGGAGCGGTGGCTGGCCGTCACCGCGCTGGCGACCGCCTGGGCGGTCACGGGAGACGGGCTGTTGATCCTTCTGACGGCCGCCGGCGCCTTTCGCGCGGCGATCGACAGGCCGAGCCCCGAATCCGACCGAAGCGCGACCGCCCAGTACATCGGCCTGGTGGCCGCGTTGTCGTTCCTGGCGTACGCGCCGGCGTTTCAGATTCGATGAGGGGGCGCCGAGGCCGTCGCGGTCGCTCCCTGCGTCAGCCGGCGTATTCCTTGAGCTTGCGGTACAGCGTGCGCTCGCCGATGCCGAGGAGTTTGGCGGCTTCCTCGCGGTTGCCGGCGGTGAGTTTCAGGGTCTCGGTGATGTAGTGCTTCTCGACGTCTTCGAGCGATTTGCCGATGAAGCGGTCGACGCCCTCGGCGCGGTCGCCGGGGAGCGAGGCCGCGCCGGACTGAAGGTCTTCGGTCAGGTCGTCGACGTCGAGGACGCCGTCGAAGTCGATGACGACCATGCTCT
>CALCIC010000067.1 GCA_937907405.1 uncultured Isosphaeraceae bacterium
CACCAGCACGTTGAAGAGGTCCTCCGGGTACTCTTGCCCCTTACAGCTCTGGACCGTCCGGGCGATGCCGACCTCCTCGTCATGAGCGGGGACGACGATCAGGAATCGCGACGTCGGCGCCTCGCGCGTTCGGGTCCGCCGGGGAGAGAAGACCGCCGCGAGCGCGGTCAGCAGCAGCATCGCCAGGAACGGCAGCGCAAGCAGGTTCAGCACGACCACGATCAGGGCGAAAACGCCGGCGACTGTCATAAGCGGAACATTCCCATCATTCGGATCATCCGAAACACGACGACTCCGTCTCGACGCGGATACCGACAATTCTAACGGGACGCCGCACCCACCGGATAGGGGCGGCGAAACCCGGACGCCTCGGCGAGCGCGGCCCTTCCTCGCCCGGCCCAAATGGGTTCGTTCGCTCCGTTCCTTCGCGCTCCACGAGGGGCGTCGCTCCGGGTTTGCAACGCGGGAACGCCGGCCCCTGGCGCTCCTGGAAGGGGTCGGAGAATGGGTTCGTTCGCGCCGGACGACGCTTCGTTACGGCGTAGCTAACTTCTTTCCCAGAAGATGGTTGCGTTTGGAATCGCGTTTGGCTTCGTTCGCGCGGAATCGTCGGAATCACGGAGGATCCAGGGGTGTCCGTTGAGTTCGTCGGCGTCGCGGATTCGTTCTCCTCATGGCGTCGATCCGTCGTCCGGGCGTTGGGTTCGTTCGCGCGGATTTTTTGATGGTCGGATGACGTTACTCGCGCCTTGCTTACGACCCGACCCGCCAGCGAGAGAACGACCGGCATGGGCTGCGACAAGGGTCGCGAGCCTCCCAAGGCGGTCCCCTCGCTGGCGCTTCGGGCTGGTATTGGAAGCTCTCCGACCCCCATGGCGGTCTCTCGAACAAAAGCGTCAGGCTGGCGACGCGCCTGGACGGCGCGACGGACCGCGCGCACCGAGAGCGCGGCGATCTCTCGGGTTAAGGATACGACGCGATCGCCGGCAGTATTGTGACGACGCCAGGAATCACGGTTCTTTCTTTGGCGAAAAACTCGACCTTGAGGGTGGCGAGGATTGAGTGGGGAACGCGGATCGACCTCACTGGAGTCAGGGACCCTCGGGCTTCAAGACAGTACGGGAGCCGGGCATTACCGCCTGTGTTCTTGGACACGTCCGTGGCGATCGGAGCCTCGACCGTTCATCTGCCTAAGTAGGCCCAGAAGATCGATGCCAGGTCGGCGAACGATCCAAAGTCCTCGGCACCAAGGCCGATCGTTCGGTCCGTGTGTTCAATGCGAACGTTCGCCAGAAATGGTTTCGCCATGCGGTTGATGATTGGCTTGGCCTCCCAGGAGTCGTCCACGACGCCTCCCTTGTCGCTGGCGGTTCGGACGTCCTTCAGGAGCGTCTCGATTTCGTTGGCGAGCCGCGTGGACGTCCCGAGATCCCGGCATCGAGCGCCGGCGTGGACCGTGAGAGGCTCGGCGTCATCGATCCCGAGGACCCAGTGTTCCACGCCGTTGAACAGCGAGAGGAAGGTTGCATCGCGGGGACGTTCCGGGTGGTAACGTTTTTCAAACGAGCCGTCCTCATTGCCGATGGCGTAGGCGAGCAGGCCGCGGCTGGCTCGCTCCCACTCCGGACTCCGGAGGTAGACCGGTTGCGCCGGCATGGTGTTGGTCACGAGCGCCCGGATTCCATCCTCCTCATCCTGGACGAGTGTTCGATCGTCGAGTACGTAGAGGCAAGGATGATCACCCAATCGTGCTCGGATCGCTCCCTGGATCCGGTAATAAGCGCGGCCGCCTTCTCGTACCTCGGACAGTTCGAGAAACTGACGGAGGTAGGCGAGCCAATCGAACGGGGCGGACATGCGGATGGTCAGGCCCCGGAACGAGAACAGTTGGAATTGGAAGTCGCCATCCTCCTCGTTCTTGACGTTATCGAGGTGGATTCCGATGGAAGCCCACTCGACGTCTTCGGAGCTAAGTGCGGGTGATCCCCGTTTCGTGGACGCCTGATCGAGTTCCAGGTCGGCGGCTGCCTCGGCAGGGATGAGACTCAACATCGCTTCGCCCTCGCCCATGCGCTGAAACATCGGGGCGGGACGGAAAGCGATGAGGCCGACTGCGCCCTCGGGCACGTAAGGCGGCTTGATGGGTTCGTGGGCCACGGACATCCGGGCATTCGTGCCGTCCGAATTCGGCGCCCGCTCATCCTCGGCCCGCGCCGGGCCGCGGAGCATGGCGACGCCGACGGTCAGGTCGATGAGGGTGAACGAGGCCGGCAGGCGCCAGGTTCCGGGATTCGACCGATCAACGCTTCCGCTCTCGCTCTGATCACGCAGCATTGCGATCCTCCTGATCAGGGTCCCGCGATCCGGGAGGAACTCCCTCGCCGGCCATCGTGGGGACCGTCCATCCTGCTCCAATGCCAGGCGGGCGAGGGCGACCAGATAGCGCGATCGTCCTCCCGCGAATCGGGCGGCCAGGGCGTCGGCCGCCTGCTCTTGCTGAAGTTCGAGCCGCCCGGCCAGCCATCGCACCAGCGGGTGATACGTGTTGAGCACCACGGCGAGCCGCGCGACCAGTCCGGCCGCGTAGTCGCCCCGGACGACGTGGGCCAACTCGTGCGCGAGCACCGCGCGGCGCTCGTCGACGGTCCAGCCTCGCCAGTCCTCCGGCAACAACACCACCGGCCGTCGCCAACCGGCCGTGGCGGGCGTCGTCAGGTCGGCCGCCTCGCGCAGCTCGACCGATCGGAAACAGCCCATCTCGTCTCGAAGTCGATCGAGCAACCCAGCCATCTCCGGGTCGTCGATCAACCGTCCCCGACGGCGGCAGACCGCGACGGCCAGAAGGCCCGCGAGCAGTCGGACGAGGCTGTAACCCATCCCAGCGAGAGTGAGGACCGCCAGGACGCTTCCCCAGGGGCGGACCCGCGCCGCCGGCTCGGCGGCGCCCCGGCCGAGTCGATCCCAGACCGATCGCAACCTCGAAAGGTCCCAGCCGGGGACGCTCGGGGCCGCGATGTTGAGATCGGGACCACGGCCGGCCTCTACCGCCGCGGGCGGCGCGGTCGCTCGCGTCGGTTGGGCTACAGCGGCCGTCTTCCCCAGCGGTTCGACGTCGTGTTTCGCCACGCCGATTAGACTCGTGACGCTCAGGGCCGAAACCAGGCCCAGGCCCAGGGTCGAGACCCACGCGCCCGCGCCCGGTCCGCGCCGCGAGGCCAGCGCGACGAGGGCCAGGGCCGGGACCAGGACGAGCGTTACCTGCACGGAGAGCCAGGCGAGGGCGATCCCCAGGTCGTTCATCGGTCGCCGCCTTTCAGGACTCGTTCGAGGACCGCGCGCTCCTCGGCCGTCAGCTTGCGGTCGTCGATCAGTCTCCTGAGCAACTGGGCCCGCGAGCCGCGAAAGACCCGATGCAACAGGTCGCCGAGCAGCCGGCCGGAAACGTCTTCATACGTCCGCGCCGCCTTGTAGACGAACGGCCGTTCGTCGTTGACCTGCTCCAGGAACCCCTTCTCCTGAAGCCCCCGCACAAGGTTCGCGATTGTCGCATACGTCCGATCCAGGCCCGAGGCTTCCAGCCGGTCGCGGGTCTCCGCGGCCGTCCCCTCCCCCCTGGACCAGAAGACGTGCATCACCTCCAACTCACGCTCCGTCAAGTCCTTCGCTGGCGGTCGCCCCATGATCGGCCCTCCCCTGGCCTGTTGGATTTGGTTTGTCAAATTTGGTTTGTCAAATCTAGCGGATCGGGCGAGGGGGTCAAGGGCGGAATGCAGGCGTCTTCTGAATTTGGCCAGGGCGTCCAGCCGCCCAGCGGCGCGTGGAAAGAGGGACAGGCACAGGCTGAGTACAGCCCGAGCCAGTCCCTGATTCCAGGCTCGAAGGGAT
>CALCIC010000068.1 GCA_937907405.1 uncultured Isosphaeraceae bacterium
CTGGTCGAGGTTTTCAAGCACGACTCCTGGGCGGCGACGGCGCTTTACGCTGGTCCCAACGACGCCCGGATCGTGGTGAAGCTGCATCGACGGTCGTCGGCCTTCGGGGTTCCGCTAGGCTGGGTCGGTTGGTTGACGGCCCGCCGCGAACATCGGCTGCTTCGCAAGCTGGCCGACCTTCCCGGAATTCCCGCGCTCGCCGGTCCCGTGCTGGCTGAAGGCGCGCCCCAAAGAAACGTCGTGGCCCGCGAGTATCTTCAAGGGCACCCTCTGGGGGATCGCGAGGCAGTGAATGACCGTTTCTTCCCCGAGCTGCGCGACTTGCTTCACGCCATGCACGGCCGACGGATCGCCTACGTCGATCTTCACAAGCGCGAGAACGTCCTCGTGGGCGAGCACGGCGACCCCTGCCTGTTCGACTTCCAGATCAGCTTCGACTGGCCGAAATGGCTTCCGATTCGCCCCGTGTTCTCCATTTTGAGCGCGAGCGACGATTATCACCTCCTCAAACTCTGGGCGCGATGCCGCCCCGACCAGTGCGGCGGCCTCGGCTCCGAGGCGTCGATCAGGCGGCCGTGGTGGATCCGAACCCACCGCATGATCGCCCGTCCGATTCGAGAGACGCGCCGTCGGCTCTTGGTGCGGATCGGCGTCCGGACGGGCAAGGGACGCGTGGAATCGGAGCAATTCGCCGAGCACGCCCTTCGCGCGCCGGCCCCCTCCGATCGTCAGGCGGCTTGACGGAATCGCTGAGATCTGCATGATCCGCGGCATACTTGTGACAAGTGTGCCGCGGCGCGGATCGTCCGGCGATCAGTTCACCGTCGAAACGGAGAGGACGCCGAGCAGATGGCAGATGAACCCGTTCGCAGGCTGCGCGGCTACGGCTACTGGCCTTGGCTGGTGCTGGTTTTGACGACCCTGCCGGCCTTCTGGTACGTGGTCGATTTCGAGACCGCGCTCGACCCCGAGTTCCCCGCCGTGGCCCGGCAGACGTACAACACGTTTCCACCGGCGGCCTATCGGTTCGCCGATGCGGGGGACACCATCGACCACGCCGCGGTCTACGTCGCGGCGGCGGCCGTGGTGCTCTGTGCGTGGAGCTGCCTCCGCGATCCGAACCGCCGGCTGCGGTACGCGGCGCTGGCCCTCTCGCTGGCCGCCTACTGGCACGCGGCCACCCCCGGCCCGTTGATCAACGGCTGGCACGGGCTGGGATGGAGGACGATCTTCGACCCCCGCGTCGCCTTGAGCCAGAGAATCGCGCTCGGTTCGGCTGCCGTGCTCGCTGCGGCGGTCGTCGCCTGGTGCGCGCGGCCCTGGACGCTGCCGACGTTCCTGCGCGAGGCGCGCGAGCGTCGCATCCTCGGGTTTCTCGTGGTCGCGGTCGTTTTGCTGTCGCTTCGTCAGACGTCGTGGATCGATCGCGAGCCGATCGGCTTCTGGCCGCGCTGGTTCTTCGTCTGGGGGCTGTTCGCCTGGGCGTTCGCGCTGCTACGGGTCGCCCCGCAGGCGCCGCCGGGCTGGCCCCGGCGCGCGGCCCTGATCTGCCTGATCGTCGCATGGCTCGGGCTCGACGTCCTGGGGCGGGGGATCTTCTGGCGTCAGCGCCCGATCGGCCGCCTCCGCGAGATCGTGCCGGGCAAGCTCTACCTCAGCGCGATGCCGACCTACCGAGGTCTCGTTCTTGCGCAAGAGCGCCATCACTTCAAAACGATCGTCAATTTGTTTCCCGAGCATACCTCGATGCGGAGTCCGCACTGGCCCGACGAGCAGCGGTTCGCCCGCGAGCACGGCGTCGCCTGCTACAACCAGCCCGTCGATGATCCGATCGGCGAGCGGTTCGTCACCGATACGATCGCCCTGGCCCAGGACCCCGACGCCTGGCCGCTGCTGGTCCACTGCCACGGCAGCATGGACCGATCGCCCGCCTGGGTCGGCATCTATCGGTTCGTGGTCGACGGCTGGCCGCTCGACGAGGCGATCAAGGAACTGGAGCGCCATCGCGGCTCTCGCCCCAAATCGTCGGTGACGTTGCTCTACAATCGGATGCTGCCGCTCTTGGCCCCCGAGCGGGCCGCGACCGACCCCACGGCCGCTCAACTCCGGGAGAACGCCCGAGGCACCGTCGATCCGGCGGTCGAGATCGCCCGACGCGCCAAGGACCAGGCCGCCCCCGACGACGAGTCGACCGCGACCAAGCGTCGCTGAGGTCGTCCCGGGCGTCGATCAGGTGGAAGCCGCCGATCACTTGCCGCCGCCGCGCTTGCCCTTGGGATTCGCGGGGGGGGGCGGCGGCTCTTTGGGAGCGGCCTTCTTGCCGGCCGGGGGAGGCGGCGGGGCCGCCTTGTCGGCGTCCTTCGCTTTCTTGGAGGGCTTGGCGGCTTCCTTCTCCTTCGGCTGCGAGGGCGCGTCCTTGGCGTCCCCCTTGGCCGGCTTGACCGCCTTGGCGGACGAGGCCGGCTGCGACGATGGAGCGTGCGCGGCTTTGCCGTGATGTTCCCATCGCGGCGCCTTGGAGTCCTTCGCCAACGTCGGGTCCTGGGCCATGTCTTCGAGCAGCGCGATGAACTCGACGCCTCGATTCTTCGGGATGGCGCGTTCGATCAGGCCGCGGAGGGTCGCGACGTCGGGCTCGGAGAGGCCGAGGTTTTCAAAGGCCTGGCGCGTGGATTCGTCGATCGGGATCGCGTGGCCGCCGAGCGCCTGCTGGACGACCGTCGCGGTCACGTAGTCGGACGTGAACGCCTCGAACGGCTGGAGCGCCTTGAGGGCCTCCTTGAGCGGTTTCTTGGTGAGCTGTTCGAGCGTGAAGTTGTACGTCTTCTCGAAAAGCTGACGGAGGAACCGGCGGATCCGGAGGGCCCTCGACGCGGGGTCGGGGATGCCGGCGAGCGTCTCCTGGACCTCCGCCAGGGGGCTGACCCGCACTTCGTTCCAGTCGAAGAACTGGTCCTTGAATCGCGAGAGCGCCTGGTTGGCCTGTTCTCGGGTCGTGTCCTCGTGGCAGATCCCGTAGACGACCGCCTCGATGACCGTGAGTCGGTCCGCGGCCTTCTCGGGCTTGGGCTTGTACCGCCGCTTGAGGTAGGCCTGAAGATCGGTCAGATATTGCGTTTTGCTTTGAGTCGCCATGGACCTGTTTGGGGTTGGGAGCGGTTCGGGCGGCCGTCCATCGCGGGGACCGACCGTGATCGAGCGGCGCTCGCCCTCCTTCTCCCGAACCGTCGGGAGGGCCGGCCGCCGAAACAGGAACGTTCAGAGATTCGCGCGGGCCGAACTGCCCGGCGGCTCGTCGAGATCGTCGTCTTCGTCTTCGTCGTCTTCGTCGAGATCATCGTCGTCGACGGCGAGTCGGGCGGCGGCGCCGCGCGGCTGCTTGTCGGCGGCGACGGCCTCGTCGATCAGGCGGCCGATTTCGACCGACTTCTTGACGGCGTCGTCGAGCTTGAACGCGAGGATCGGGGCGAACCGGATTTGCAACCGGGCGGCGACCCGCGACTGAAGGAACCCAGTGGCGTGCCGCAACCCCTTCATGGCCAGGTTTCGCTCGGCTTCGGTCCCCATCACCGAGACGTAGACGGTCGCGTTGCGCAGGTCGTGGCCGACCTCGACGCGGAGGACCGTGACGGCTTGGATGCGGGGGTCGGAGACGTCGAAAAGGACGGCCGAGGCGACGACCTCGCGAATGGCCTCGGCGATTCGGAGGCTGCGGTGAGACGACATCGAGGGTTCCTTGGTCTGGAGATCGCCGGAACGGCCGACGGATCACGAACCGGCCGGTTGCCTTCCGGCTCGACCCGTTGGATCCCAATCGAGACCGCCCCGGCGCGGCGCCCGGTCGGCGGGCGCGGGCGCGAGGCTGGTGGTTACAGGGTGCGGCGG
>CALCIC010000069.1 GCA_937907405.1 uncultured Isosphaeraceae bacterium
GAATCCGGCGACCCTCATCCGCCCTTCGGGCACCTTCTCCCGGGGGGAGAAGGGAGTTCGGCCCAGGGCCTCTCGAACCCTCGCTCGCGCGTCGGGCTGGTAATTCGGAAATTGCGAACGTCGGCCCGGCGGGGAAGGGAACCGCGCGGGGCGTTCTGGTATCATGGCCTGATCGACCCCCGACCCGTTGAGAGCCGACCACGCATGGACCTCGCCCCGCCGCCGACGCCGCCGAAACCCGTGGACGACCCGAGGGTCTACCTGGCGGCCGAGCGGACGTACCTGGCCTGGGTGCGGACGTCGCTGGGGCTGATGGGGTTCGGATTCCTGATCGCCCGGTTCGGCATTTTGATCCGGGGGATGGAGGTGATGTACCCCGGGAAGGCCCACTCGACGCATTACTCGCCGTTCATCGGGTTCGCGATGGTCTGCTTCGGGGTGGTCGTCTGCGTGGTCGCCGCCGTCCGCCACGGGACCTACGTCCGGAGGCTCCGCGCCGGCGTCTCGAACCCGCCGAGGAGCCTGTCGGCGTCGATGGCGCTGGCCGCCGTGCTGGCCGCCGCCGGGCTCGTCATGGCGATTCACATTTTAATGACGTAACATAACATGGCATGACATCAACATGCGAGACTCCTTCATGAATCCGCCCGTCGTCGAGACCGACCGCGACCCGGCCGAGGTCGAGTCGGAAGCCTTCCAGACGCTGGTGGGCCGGATCGGCCGCAAGGGGGGCCTGATCCCCGCCGAGGCGCTGGCGAGACTGGCGACGAGCGTGGTCCCGGCCGACGAATGGCCGGCGCGGGTCGAGGCGGTCGACGCCTTGCTGCGGCGGCTGGAATCGGCCCGCAAGGACGAGCTGTTGATCGACGCGCGGCCCGCCGACGGCCGGACGCTGGGGCTGTACGCGACGCGCCGCAAGGGGTCGACGTCGCGGCCGTACCACACGGTCGTCTCGGGGGTCGACCCGATCGCCGGAAGCTGCGACTGCCCCGACTTCCTCAAGAATTCGCTGGGGGTCTGCAAGCACGTCTTCGCGGTCCTGAACCACCTGTACTCCCGCCCCCGGCTGCTGGCGAGGGGGCGGGCCGAGCAGCAGGAACAGGCCGCCGAGCCCGCGCCGGAGGGTCTGGAGTGGGACCCGGTCCGGCCGCTCGTCGGCTTCGGCGACTGGCTCGACCGGGTGTCCTGGCGGGGCGTGCCGGGGGCCGGGGGCGCGCCGCCGGGGCTGTTCAAGATCGACGCCCGGGGGCGGGCCGTGGTCAAGAACGCCTGGCTCGACGCCCCCGAGAAGCGGCTGGCGGTGGTCGAGGCGCTTCGGGGGGCCGGCGCGGCCTCCCCCGGCGACCGCGGCCACGACCCGGCCGTCCACGCCCTGCTGGCCCGCGAGGCGGCTCGGCTGGGGCGTATCGTCGCCGGCGCGGTCGGGCCGAGCAACCTCAAGAACCCGTTCAGGGGGCTCTCGCGGACGCTCTACCCCTACCAGCGCGAGGGGGTCAGGCGGTTCCTCAAGACGACCCGGCTCCTGCTGGCCGACGACATGGGGCTGGGCAAGACGGCCCAGGCGATCGCCTGTTGCAGCGTCCTCTGGCGGGCGGGGCGGGTGAAGCGCGGGATGATCATCGCGCCGGCGGCGCTCAAGCCCCAGTGGGCGCGCGAGTGGGCCCAGTTCTCGGACATGCGGGTCACGGTGGTCGAAGGCCCCCCCGACGACCGCAAACGGATCTACGACCACTGCCCTGAAGGCTTCCTCATCATCAACTATGAACAACTGCTCCGCGATCTGGACGTCGTCCGGGCCTGGTCGCCCGACCTGGTGGTGCTCGACGAGGCGCAGCGGATCAAGAACTGGGCGACCAAGACGGCGCTCTCGGTGAAGGGGCTCAACCCCCCTTACCGCCTGGTGCTGACCGGCACGCCGATGGAGAACCGGATCGAGGAGCTGGCGTCGGTGGTCGAGTGGGTCGACGACATGGCCCTTGAGCCCAAGTGGCGGCTGCCGGCGGCGCACGCGGTCCGGGCCGACGGGAGCAAGGAGGTCGTCGGCGTCCGCAACCTGGACACGCTCCGCGCCCGGCTGGCCCCCTGCATGCTCCGCCGGGTCCGCCAGGACGTGCTCGACCAGCTCCCCTCCCGCACCGACGTCCGGGTGCCGGTCGACCTGACCGAGGCGCAGAGGGAGGAACACGACGCGCTCGACCAGCCGATCGCGCGGCTGGTGCGAAAGTCGTTCGTCAGGCCGCTGACGCAGCCGGAGTTCCTCCGGCTGATGAGCCTCTTGACCACGCAGCGGATCATCTCCAACGGCCTGGCGCAGCTTCATTACGTGGACGTCTGGCCGACGATCAACCGCCGGAAGCCCGAGGAGGGGGTGCTCAAGAGCCTCTCGGCGCCCAAGCTGATCGAGCTCCGGCAGTTGATCCGCCAGCTCGTCCTCGACCAGGGGCGGAAGGTGGTGGTCTTCAGCCAGTGGCGGCGGATGCTCCACCTGGCGAACTGGGCGGTCGGCGACCTGCTCGCCGCCGAGAAGCTCCGCGCGGGCTTCTTCACCGGCGCCGAGAACCCCCGGCGGCGGACCCAGAACATCGTCGAATTCCACGACGACCCCGGCTTCCGCGTGCTGTTCGCCAGCGACGCCGGGGGCGTCGGCCTGAACCTTCAGCGCGCGGCCAACTCGGTCGTCAACCTGGAGCTGCCGTGGAACCCCGCCGTCCTCGAACAACGGATCGGCCGGATCTATCGGATCGGCCAGACCCAGCCGATCGACGTCTACAACCTGATCGCAGAGCAGGGGATCGAATCGCGGATCGCCGAACTCGTCGGCTCGAAGCAGGCGTTCTTCAAGGGGCTGTTCGACGGCCAGAGCGACGTCGTCCAGTTCGACAACGCCGGCTCGTTCCTCAGCCGCGTCCAGAAGCTCTACGAGGACGCCCTCCCCGCCGCCGCCGACGGCGACGCCGACGCCGACGCCGAGTCCGAGCCGGAGTCCGAGCCGGTCGACCTGGCCGATTCGACCGTCGACGACGACGAGGACGCCGTCGCCGATCCGTTCGACGAGTTGGTGGAGGCCGCCGACGAGTCGCGCGACCCGGCCGCCGAGGTCGACCGGCCGGCGACGGCCGAACCCCCCAGTGACGGCGCCGTTCGCCAGCTGTTCGCGCAATTGAGCGTCCACCGCGCGCCCGACGGCCACCTCGTCATCGAAGCCCCCGCCGAAGCCGCCGACACCCTGGGCTCGCTGTTCGAGGGGATGGCCGCGCTGCTCCGCGCCTCGGCCCGGCCGCCGGGGTGACCGGCCTGGGCCGCGACGACTCCCCAGGGCGAACCTTCGCAAAAATCCCTCGCTGGCGCGTCGGGCTGGTACTGATACTGCTTGCGCGTCGGGCTGGTACTGGTACTGCTGACGACCCGATTCCGAATTACCAGCCCGACGCGCCAGCGAGGGTTCAAGACCAGACGCCTGGGCGGCACGGCCCGGCCGCCGGGGTGAGCTGCGGCTTGCCTCGGCGGACGGGGCGCGTCATGCTGAACGTCCATCGGCGGCGTCGAGCGTCGCGGTTCGGTCCGGGGCCGATCTTCCCCTTGTCCTCTCCGTTCTTGATTCAAGGAGTCGTTGGAACATGAAACGACGTGATTTTCTGACATCGTCCGCCGTCGCCGGCGTTTCCGGCAGCTTTCTCCGAGGGGGCGCGGCGCGCGCGGTCGACGACGACGACAAGAAGAAGAAGAAGGACGAGTCGCCCAATTCCCGGGTCCGGTTCGCCTGCATCGGCGTCGGCGGCAAGGGGGACAGCGACACCAAGGCGGCCGGCGAGCACGGCGAGATCGTCGCCCTTTGCGACGTCGACGAGCGGACGCTGGACAAGATGGGGGAGAAGTTCCCCAAGGCCAA
>CALCIC010000070.1 GCA_937907405.1 uncultured Isosphaeraceae bacterium
CACGAATCTCACATTGCTGGGCACGGCCGCGCCGACCGTGGCCTTCGGCGGCACGACCGCCACGATCCAGGGCGCTCCCACCGATGCGCTAATCGTCGTGGCCGTGCCCAGCATGGGCCCCGGCGCGGTGGCGATCTCGGTGACCGTCGGCGGCGCCACGATCACGACCACGGACAAGTTCACTGTCACCTGACGGGTCCTGGAGGCTTCCAGGAGTAATCACGCTTCACCACGCCGCCGCCTTTCACCGCCTTGCCGAACTCGCCTGAGGCGGCCGGCGCGGACGACAGGATCCAGGAGTACGTGCACCAGAGACGCAGCCCAACAGCCGGAAGTCGTCGCACCAGGATTCCGAGGGGTCCTGCTTGAGCGACGACCATTTCCACGTCGCCTAGGACAGAAAGAGGCACCTATGGGTTTTTCCATTATCACCGTCCCCAACATCTCAGCCCACGCCACCGTCGGCGCCGTCAACCTGAGTGCCAGCGACGTCGACAGCCTCTACTCCGGTCCGGACACCCAGACCGAGCCTGGAGTACCGGCCACGAGCATCCCCCAGACGATGTTCCTGCGATTCGTGATCTGGGGGGCCCAGCCCGCCATGGCGTCAGGGAACCCCACGCTCGTGATCAAGTGCGGCGACGGGAAAGCGCAGGAGATGACGTTGACCTACCCCAGCTCGCAAGGCATGGTCAACGTCGATCCCCCCGGCGGCGCGACGGATTCGGCGGCGGGGAGCCGGTTCGACCCCGACGCCAACAACGTCTTTCTGGTGAAGGTGTTCATTTTCGTGTCAGGGAATCCGTACCAGATCAGCATCAAGAATAACGACGGGGGCCCGCATGACTTCTTGCTGGTTGTCGCGGGCAGCCTGTCCGATTCCCGCCAGCCCTGGCTCGACGCGACGGGCGCGTTGACCTATGACGGGCTGGTGAACGAGGTGATCTCTCAGAGTGTGAGCGTGAACAACAAGGGAACCGGCCCCCTTACGGTCAACGGATTCGCACCGTCGCCGACGGCGCCCTTCGCCTTTGCACCGCCCGCAATGCCGTCCTTGCCAGCCACGATCGCGCCGAATCAGAGCGCGCTGTTTCTGCCCATCACGTTCACTGCGCCGGGGGCGCCGCCGGCGCCCAACGGAGCGAGCTCGGCCACCACGTCGGTCGACAGCT
Source organism: uncultured Isosphaeraceae bacterium (assembly GCA_937907405.1). GTDB lineage: Bacteria > Planctomycetota > Planctomycetia > Isosphaerales > Isosphaeraceae > Paludisphaera. The sequence goes on from CALCIC010000070.1 coordinate 1,173, forward strand.
CCGACCCGGGCGCGGGGTCGGGGGGCGGACACAACAAGGCGGTTTCCTTGAATGCGACGACCCGCAAACTCGAGGTTGTTCTCTTGCTGGACGACTCCGGGAGCATGACGCTGGGATCGGATTCCAATCCGCCCGTGGACTCCGCGCATGCGCGCTGGAGTCAACTGGCGTCGGCGACCAAGTTGTTTCTCGAATTACTCGGCGGTTTCGGGCAGGGGACCGGCACCTTCGGAATCGTCAAGTTTCCCGGACCCAACCCCAACGACCTGACGACCTTCGACGTGCTCGAGCCCACGCCGATTCCACCAGCCACGGGGATGAAGACGGCGAAGGACCTGATTGACGCGATCAAACCATTCAACAGCACGCCGCTGGGGGACGGGATCGCGCGCGTGGTCTCGCCCGGCATCGGCTATTTCTCGTCCTACAATCCCAACGGATCGATCGCCCAGCAGGTCAATCGCCGCTGGTTGCTGATCTTCTCCGACGGCAAGAACAACAGTGGAGCGGCCGACCCCCGAGGTTTCATCTCGTCGACCGTGCCTGGCGCGGGGGGCACGGCGGCGCCGGGCGCCTCTCTGGCGGACCGCCATGTTTCGGCGTACTCCGTCGCCTATGGAATTGCTGGCACGTCGCAAGTCGACAGCGACCTCATGCATTATCTGGCCCAGGGCTCGTTCAACGGCGGCCGGTTCTCTCAGATCGATACCGCTCCCAACGCAAGCGCCGCGCAGCTCAACGCCTCGGCGCTGGATCTGGCCAACAGCCTCAAGAGCGCCATCTTCTCGGGCATTGGGACGGTGACCGCCCCCACCGACCCGCGAGGCGCTCTCGCGCTGGGCCAGGTTGCGCAGTTTCCCGTGCAAATCACGTCCTATGATGAGCGGGCCGCGTTCGTTCTGGCCTGGGAAGAGCCCTTCATGGGCCTCTTCACTCTGTCGCTCATCACCCCGCTCGGGGAAGTGATCACGCAGAACCAGGCGTCGCGGTCTCCGGGCGTGAGCTTCAGCCAGGAACAACGCTACGCCATGTACCAGGTCGAGAACACGTTCCTGTCCAACAAGAAAGACCCCACGAAGTCGCGCTTCGGCGCCTGGACGCTCGTGGTCCAACGCGAGTTCAATGACATCCCCGAGTCACTACGCGGACAGGTTCCGTTCGAATACTCGGTGATGGTGCGCTCGCGGCTGCGTCTGGATGTGAGATTCGACCGCCAGGCCTACTACGCGGGTGACTCGATCGGACTCAAAGCATCATTGCTTCTTGATGGAAAATCCTTGACGGGCGTTCAGGTGAAGGCGGCGGTCGACTCACCCAACCAGTCGGCGAACAACTTCCTGGCGGGCGCCATCGTGACGCAGAAGGAATACGAAGCGATGAAGCGCAAGCTGGCCAAGCAAGACGCCAACGCCATCTACATCAAGGGAATGGCGGCGGCTGCCAAGGGCGTCATCTTCACGGGTACGTCCAGCAACGCGGGCGTCCCGCTGACCGACGCCAAGGGGGACGGCGAGTACTCGGGCTCGGTGGCCGACACGGCGACGCCCGACGTCTACAAGTTCGTGGTCGAGGCAGTGGGCCAAACGCCCGACGGGCGTTTCTTCCAGCGCGAATTCCGCGAGCAGATTCGGGTCGCGGTCAAGCCCGATGAGTCTTCAACGCTGATCGACCTGCAACCTCAGCCGTCCTCGGGGCAGAACTCGATCGCGATCGTCCGCGTGATTCCCCGCGACCGATTCGGAAACGCGATCCTGCTCGATCCGGCCGACAACGGAAGCATCGTCTTCACCACCTCCGCCGGCAAGTTCACCACGCCGATCACGTCGATCTTCGATGGCTCGTACACGCAGACCCTGAGCTACCCGTCGGGCTCGACCCCCGTCATCGGAGTCCAGATCTGGGGTAGGAACATCGTGCACGGCAGAGCGCTTCCCCCCATCGGCTCGCTCGTCTGGGCGGATCATCTCATTTCCTACCACGAGGGAGGGCAGGCCGAACCGGGCGCCAATCTCTACACCGACGGTTCTGCCGCGCTCGGCAACCCGTTCGACAAGGGGCTCGATCGCTTTGTTTCACTGGGCTCTCATGGAACTCTGACCGTGGGAGCCAGCGGCAAGGAAGTCCTGAGCGCGGGGGCGAACGACCTGGTCGTCGTCGTGCACCCGGACTACGATCTGCGAGCCTATGAGGTGGAAGCCGAGGACGCATTCAAGACGGGCCGCTGGATTCAGGTGGGCGAGTCCGCCGGCGTCACGCAGGGGTTCAACCTCAAGAAGGCCGGAGTTCGCGCGGCCTCCGCCATTCGGATCATCGACAAGAGC
>CALCIC010000071.1 GCA_937907405.1 uncultured Isosphaeraceae bacterium
TTAGGCAGAGCGCAACAGGGTCGAACTTCATCAGATCGCCCATTTGAAGTGCCTGGCCCTTCCTGTTTTCCTGTTTTTTTTCCGTTTCCCCGTTGTTCTCGGGCCGGCATCGGCCCGACGACTGGACTGGTCGCCGTCTGAACGATCGGCTTTAATGGATCGTAGAATCTAACGGGTCGTCCCCCGAACTGGCCAGAGCGGCCGCCTTGAACGCCCTGATTATTCTTGAAGCGAGGAGTGCAGCGCTGTGGACGCCGAGTTGAAGCGATCGGCCAAGAACGTGATCGATCGTATCCTCCATTTACGAGACTCTCTTTGACTTCGGCGAAAAAGCCGCTCGCCGCGACGGCCTCCAGGCCGACATGGAAGGTCCGTCGTTCTGGAACGATCAAGACAAGGCCAAGGCGATCATCGCCGAGTTGAAGACGCTCAACGGCGTCCTCAAGCCGTTCGAGGCGCTCGTCGGCCAGGCCGACGACCTGGCGGCTTCGATCGAGCTGGCCGAGGAGGCCGAGACCGACGAGTTCGACGACGACGTTCGGACGGCTGCGGAGAAGGCCGAGCGCGACTTCTCGGCGTTCGAACTCCAGTCGATGCTCAGCGGTCCCAACGACCACTGCAACGCATTCGTGACGATCCACGCCGGCGCCGGCGGCACCGAGGCCTGCGACTGGGCCGAGATGCTCCTGCGCATGTACATGATGTGGGCGGAGAATCGGGGCTTCACCACCCAGATCACCGACCGCGAGGACGGCGGCGCCGCGGGCATCGCCCAGGCGACGATCCACATCAAGGGGGAGTACGCCTACGGCAACCTTCGCCCCGAGTCCGGCGTGCATCGGCTGGTGCGGATCAGCCCCTACGACTCCGCCGCCCGCCGCCAGACCTCGTTCAGCTCGGTCGACGTCCTCCCCGAGATCGACGAGACCATCGACATCGAGATCAAGGACGAGGACCTCAAGCGCGACGTCTTCCGTTGTGGAGGCCCCGGCGGCCAGCACCAGAACAAGACCGAGTCGGGCGTGCGGTTCACCCACATACCGACCGGCGTCGCGGCCGAGTCGCGGAGCGAGCGGTCGCAGCACAAGAACAGCGCCAACGCCATGGCCCTGCTCAAGTCCAAGCTGATCCGCATGGAGGAAGAGAAGCGCGAGGCCGAATACGCCAAGAAGTACGACGAGAAGGGGGAGATCAGCTTCGGCAGCCAGATCCGCTCGTACGTCCTTCAGCCGTACCAGCTCGTCAAGGACACCCGGACCGGCCACGAGGTCGGCAACCCGCGGTCCGTGCTTGACGGCAACATCGACGGATTCATCGAATCCTACCTGAGGATGAAGTTGTCCAAGGGGGCCTCGTAATTCGGCAAGGGCCGAGGGCGGCCATGAATCCCATCGATTGGCAATGCAACGAATCCGACGACCGCGTGGTAATCCAGGGGCCCGATGCGCGAGTAACCTTCTTGCGGCTCGGCGACCGCTGGATTCACCACGTCTCGTTCGGCTTCCGCCGGCAGAACGACGCCGACCTGGACGAGCTCGTCTCGACCGAGGAGAGCGACCCCCAGCAGGACGACCCCGCGCGCGTCGTGAGCCCGGTCTACCAGGAACTCCATCGGCACGCGTTCGCCGGCGATCAGAGCCGAGGCTTCTGCCTGCTGCTCACCGGCCGTCTGTTCCACCACCACTTCTCGGCGGCCGTGACGGTCTCCGTCGACCACGATCGGGACGGCGCGGTGGTCGTTGATTTCGACGTCGCCGACCGCTGCCGGGCCGAGGTCGCCAGCCTCGCCGCGACCTACCTCGTCCGACTCGGCTCAAGCGCGCTGCGCGACGCCGATTCCGAGTCGATCGTCTGGACCGGCGGCCGGCTCGGCGAGGGCGTGTTGACGTTGCGGTCGGAGGCCGGCGCGATTTTGGCGCTGGCGGAAGCGGGCCGGCAAGGCACCCGGGCTCAAGCCGTCGCGCGTCTGGCCCCAGGCTCGTTCACGCACCGACTCAACTATCAATGGCGATGGGCCACCACCGCCGAGGCCGACCGCACCCGGTAAACCGCGTACTTCCCCTCGGCGTGGAGCAGTTCGAGCGGCCCGTTCGGGTCGTCCTTCCCCACGGTCGGCCGGAGTGCGAGGACGTGGTCGGCGCCCTGGCGGCCGGCGAGCCCGGCGCGGTCGGCGTCGGTCATCGCATCGTACCGGGCTTCAAGACGGTGACGGCCTTCAAGGTACGCGCGGACGAACTCGGCGGCGGTCCCGTGGAAGTCGACGTGATCGGCGAACCGCCGATACCAATCGTCGATCCCCTCGGCGTGGTACGGGCTCCCCGCCCGGTTGAACGCCAGGCTCCGCCGCGACCAGAGCCGGAAGCCCTTCGGACCCGGCGGACCGATGAATCGCGCGTCCGTCGGCGTGTTCTCGCGGCACCAGTAGGCGAGCGCCTCGACGTCGTCGATCGGCACCGCCGCGAACCGGCAGCGCGCGACGAGCGCCCGCACGACCGGATTCGCCTCGATCGTTCGATCGCCGGGGATCGCCCCCGCGATCAGGGCCGCGACCGGCGTCCCCCAGGCTGCGGCCATGGCCCACCGCCAGCGCCGGGGCGTCCAGGCCCATGCGATCGGCGGCGTTCCGCGAGCGACGCCCGCGACGATCACGCTGGCCGCGACCAGGGCGAGCAACGGCCGATCTCCGCGCTCGGTGTCGTGCCGCGACAGGTAGAGGCATCCGAACGCGAGCGCGGCGACGAACACGACGCGGGCGAACGCCGGGCCGAGCCGTTCCGCGGCGGTCGTCGCCGCTTCGACGCAGACGACGACCACGAGCAGCCAGTCCCCCGCGAGACCCAGCGGGATCATCGCCGCGCGCAGCCGGGCGACCCAACCGCCCCGATCCCAGAGAGCCACGACGCGACCGACCGCGCACACCAGGGCGAGCCCCCGCGCGAAGGTCGCCATCCGGAACGGCTGGAAAACCGTCGCCCCGACGTGCCGAAAGACCTCGACCGCCACCCACGAGCACGCCAGCCAGAACAGGACGACCCCGAGCATCAGGACGAGGCGCAGGCGCGGGGCGGCGGCAGTGGGCTCGTTCTCCGGAATCGCTTCACGGCGCCGACCCGTCAACCCAAGCAACGCCGGGACCGCCAGCACCAGGTACGCCCCCGCCGCCAGCCATTGGGGCGTTCGCCAAAGATGCGGGAGCATGTGCTGCGGGCTTTGAAGCTCGACGGTCAGCAGCCAGAACTTCTCGGGCGACAGCCCCTCGCGCAGCGAGGCGAAGGGCGCGAGATTCAGGACCAGGCCCGGGACGACGGCGAGTCCGGTCGCCGCCGCCGCCGCGATCGCCGGCCGCCACGACACGGCTGTTCCGCTCCCAAAGAGCGCCCAGGCGAGCCAGGCGCCGGCGAAGATCAAGCCGATCTGCAAGCCGAGCGAGGGATGGACGACGGTCGCCAGGCCGATCGCGGCGGCCGAGAACGTCCAGCCGCGTCGAGGATCTTCAACCACGGCGGCGGCGGCCAGCCAGGCGAGGGCCAATCCCATCAGGCGGTCGAGCAGCATCGATTCGAAAAGATGGTTCGTGCCGATGTTTCCGGCCTTGGCGATCAGAAACAAGGCGACGGCCGCGAGCCCCGCGCGACGCCCCGCTTCAGGCCAAGCCGCGCGCGCCAGCCGGGCGACGCCGCGGACGCTGGCGGCGAACGTCAGGACGAAGAGGATTGTCAGGGCCGTCGACAGGCCGACGAGCCGGGACGCCGCCGCCACCAGCCCGAGCGACCCGCGATGGGGGTTGAAGGCGTCGAACGACCGCACGAACGGGTCGGCGGCGAAAACTCGGGGGTCAAGCTGGTGCAGCAGCAACGGCAGCCGGTGGGCCTGGTCGCCGTCCAGACTGTGATACCCCTTGAGCGTCCAGTACGCGCCCAGGAGCAGAGCGCCGACCATCCAGGGGCCGGGCGTCCAGGGGAGACGCGCCGCCGCATCGCCTCGATCTTCCATGAGGCCTGGTCCATCCTGTCGCGGGTTTGGAAGCCGAATCGTCCCGTCGCGTCGACGGACGAGTCTACAGACCCGCCCGGCTGGGTCAACGCCAGTCGTCGGCCGCGCGTCGGGCGTCGCGCTCGGCTCGGAACCGTTCGAGGTCCTCCACGACGTCCGGATCAAGGTCGAGCCGCGGCGGGCGTCGCGAACCCTGCTCGGGGCGCAGTTCCGCCACCTCGTCGGCCGCGGGGGCCGCGACGGGGACCGGGCTCAGGCCGTTACGCTGAATGTGCTCGACGAACCGGCGCACCGGGGGAGACTCCCAGATCTTGGGGACCGGCTGATATTTCTGGTTCCAGACCAGGGCCTTCGAGTTCTCTATCTGCCGGTTCGCCCATTCCGACCTCCTGGCGGCTTCCAGGCCGTATTTCTGGACGGCGGCGGTCAGGAGGACGGCGACCAACCCCCCCTTGGCGGCGCCGAGGAGGAAGCCGGCGAACTGATCGTCGCGGCGGGCCTCCGGCTTTCCCGAGGCGTCGGGCCGGCGCATCAGCTTGATCGCCAGGGTCGCCAGGCCGACGACCACGACGTACGAGGCGACCGCCGAAGCCCACCAGAGCATCCGATCCATCAAGGCGGGATCGACCTTCGGCAGCCTCGTAAGTACGTAGGGCCTCGCCTGGTCGCGAACCGGATCGGCCAGGTAGAAGCAGCCGACGAAGCCGGAAAGCCGAATCGCCTGGCTGACGAAGCCGCGCAGCCAACCCCGGACCAAAACGACCGCGCCCAATGCCAGGTCCAAACCCATCGTGTTGACCCTCGACAATCGATCCCGCCGTGACCGCTCCGTGGTTATTCGCCGGTCGCGACGGTTTCTTTGAGTCCTGGTGCATATCTGAAGCCGTATCGAGTCTCATCGGCCGGACCGCCGGCGAACTTGAATGATTCCGCGCTCGCTTCATCCCCCGCGCCGATCTAAGCTTAAGATGAACCGACCAAGCGACGCACCGTCTCGAACGCGGAGCACGTCATGACCAGGACTCGACGCCGGATCGCTGCTTTCGTCCCGATCGTCTGGCTCTGCCTGCTGGGCGCCCGGACGACCCGTTCGGCCGCCGACGAATTCGACCGCCTGGGGGACGTCGACCTGGGAACGGCCGTGCTCCAGAAACACGCGCGGAGGCTGGACGGGCTCGACTTCCGGGAACTTGCGGCGCTTCCGGCGGTGCTTCGCGACGCGCGGTCGGCGTTGCTGATCGTCGTGACCGATCAGGGGAACGTCGCGCGACTTGTGGCGTCGCCGGGGTTTCGGAAGGTCGCCGGCGATCCCGAGAAGCTGATCCCGACCCTCCTCCTCGATCGGTTCGAGACCCGCGACCCCGCCAACCGCGCGGCGGCCGTGGCTGCCGGCAAGGATGCGTGGCTGTTCGGCGGCTTCGGCTTCGACCTCGACGCCGGCCAGGTGGTCCCCCTCGACCTCGACCTGGGGGCCGACCTCCGATTCGTCGCCCAAGGGGCCGACGACGGCCGGTTGAGCCCCGTCGGCAAGGCGGAACTGTTCGTCGTCGAGACGCTTCCCCCCGCCCCCAAACCCCGGTCCGACAAGCCGTCGCAAGGCCGCGTCGTCCGACCGACCGACTACAACGGGACGTATCGACTCGCCGCCAACGGCGTCTGGTCGGGACTCCTGGAAATGAAGGTCGACGGCGAAGGGAAGGTGACCGGCGCCTATCGATCCGACGCCGGCGGCGAGCCTCGTCCCGTGACCGGCAAGACGTCGACCGGCGCCGGCGGCGAGCACGGCGTCGCGTTCACGGTCGAATTCCCGAGAACCAGGCAGGATTACCAGGGCTGGCTCTGGGGCGAGGGCAAGAACGTGATCGCCGGCTCGGTCACGATGATCAACCAGACGTTCAGCTTCATCGCGATCCGCGAGGGGACCGCCGCGAGTCTGGCGACGGTCGGCCTCAAGATCGCCGGAACGAACCCGGCCCAGCCCCCCGCGCGGATGCTGACCCTCGACGAGTCCGGCGAGCGGTTCCTCCTCGACGCCGATCCCGACGCGCGGCCGACGTCCGATTTGGTCGAGCTGCTCAGGACCGATCCCGACGCCTCGGTCGTCGTCAAGGCGCCCGCCTCGACTCCGTTCGAGCGGGTCCGCCGGTTCCTCCAGTTGATCGAGGACGCCGGCGTCCGGTCGATCCGGTTCGTCCCCAGCGATTAACCCTCCGCGCCCCCACGGCCGAAACCCCGGGGGATAAGGTGAAAAGCGGGTAAGCGTCTTATAAATGGGTGGACGGTCAGGCGGCGAGGGGGGGGCGTCCCACTCCTCTTGCTCGTGCTC
>CALCIC010000072.1 GCA_937907405.1 uncultured Isosphaeraceae bacterium
AAGAACGGCGGCCTGAGCAAGGAGCAGCACGAGCGCGAGATGGAGAAGCTCAAGCAGCAGTCCAGGCAGCTCCAGCAGCTTCAACAACTCGCCGGCAAGCTCGGCGAGGCCAGGGACGCCCTCCAGAAAGGGGATACGAAGAAGGCCGCCGAGGCCCTCGGAATGACCGAGAAGCAGGTCGGCGACATGGCGAAACAACTTGAGGAGATGGAGGCCCTCGACGGCGCGCTGGCCGACGTCATGGACGCCAAGGACGGGATGAACACCGACGCCATGAACCGGCTCGGCGACGACATGGGGGGCATGGGCGGCTTCAGCGACCGCCGCGGCACCAGCAACAACGGCCAGGGCCGCGGCCGGGGCGCCGGCGACCGCGCCGAGGCCGCCGACAAGACCTCGCTTTACACCTCCAAGGTTCAGCAGCAGATCCGCAAGGGCAAGGCGATCTTCCAGGGCTTCACCGAGCCAGGCAAGACCGTCAAGGGGGAAAGCACGATCGACGTCCAGGGCGAACTCGACGCCGCCACGGGCGCGGCCGCCGACGCCCTCTCGAACCAGCGCATCCCCAAGAGCGTCGAGAAGCACGTCCGGTCGTACTACGATCAACTCAACCAGGGCAAGTAGAGCCGTATGCTCTCCGCTTGCGCACAGGCATGAAGATCGGCCGACGCGAGCATCCCTTCTCCCGAGGGGAGAAGGATGCTCGCCCTGGATGCTCGACGACTTTTCACGGCCGTGTACTACACCCTCCCCATGAGTTTCCGCCATGTCGAATTCGCGCGCTGCTACGTGGATCGCCGGGTTGCTCTTGCTGTTCGGGTTGTGCGACGTCGCGGCGGGCGACGAGACCGCCGACCTCATCCTTCACCACGGGAAGGTCGTCACCGTCGACCGCGACTTCTCGATCCGCCAGGCATTGGCCGTCGGCGGAGGGCGGCTTCTGCGCGTCGGAGGGAATGACGACGTGCTCAAGCTCCGCGGCCCCGACACCATTCTGGTCGACCTCGGGGGCCGGATGGTGCTGCCGGGGCTGATCGACTCGCACACGCACCCGACCGGCGCGAGCATGATCGAGTTCGACCACCCGATCCCCGACATGGAGACGATCGACGACGTGCTGTCCTACGTCCGGGCGAGGGCCGCCGCGCTCGGGCCCGGCAAGTGGATCGTCGTCCGCCAGGTGTTCATCACGCGGCTGAAAGAGCGGCGTTACCCGACGCGGGACGAGCTCGATCGGGCCGCGCCCGCGAACCCCGTGCTGTTCTCGACGGGGCCGGACGCGTCGCTCAATTCGGCGGCCCTGAAACTCAGCGGGATCGACAAGGACTTCCGCCCCGAGGGGCCGGGAAAGGTCGAAATCGACCCGGCCTCCGGCGCGCCGACGGGCATCCTTCGCAACCTCACGAGGTACGTCAAGGCGGCCTCCTCGGAGCGCGCGGCCACGGAATCGGAGCGAGATCAACGCCTGCTTGAACTCTTCGCCGATTATCACTCGGTCGGTCTTACGGCCGTGATCGATCGCGACGCCGGCCCCCAGGCGATCGACCGCTATCAACGACTGCACGAGGCCGGCTTGCTGTCGATCCGGATGGGAGTGTCGCACGACGTGACCAACCTGGGGCCCCTCGACGAGATCCTCGCGGCGATTCGCCGGGTGGGCGAGCACCCGCTCCACCGAGGCGGCCCGATGCTGCGGATCGTCGGCGTCAAGTGCTTCCTCGACGGCGGCATGCTCACCGGCAGCGCCTTCATGCGCGAGCCGTGGGGAGTCAGCCGGATCTATTCGATCGACGACCCGAGCTATCGGGGCGTGCTGTTCATCCCGCGCGAGCGACTCGCGCCGATGGTTCGCGCGGCCGTCGAGTCGGGCCTCCAGTTCACGGCCCACAGCGTCGGCGACGGCGCCGTGCACGCCCTGCTCGACGCCTACGAGGAGGTCGACCGAACGATCCCCGTCGCCCCCACCAGGCCGTGCATCACCCATTCGAACTTCATGAGCGCCCCGGCGATCGAGAGGGCCGCTCGCCTGGGCGTCACGGTCGACGCACAGCCGGCCTGGCTTTATCTCGACGCGTCGACGCTGTCGGCCCAGTTCGGATACGACCGCCTGCGCTACTTCCAGCCGCTGAAAAGTCTGTTCGCGGCCGGCGTCGTGGTCGGGGGAGGATCGGACCACATGCAGAAGATCGGCTCGCTGCGGTCGATCAACCCCTACAACCCGTTCCTGGCCATGTGGGTGGCCGTCACCCGCCGGGCCAAAGCTTACGCGGGCCGGCTCCACCCCGAGGAGGCGCTGACCCGGGAGCAGGCGATCCGCCTCTACACCATCAACAACGCCCGCCTCCTGTTTCTCGAAGACACGATCGGGTCGCTTGAGGAAGGCAAGCAGGCGGATTTCATCGTCGTCGACCGCGATCTGCTGGCCTGCCCGGAAGCCGAGATCCGCGACACGCGCGTGTTGTCGACCTATCTCGACGGAAAGCGGATCTTTGAACGAAAGAACTGAGCGCCGGGTTCCCCTTCGTGGGACGACCTCTGGGCGGTCGCGGCATTCCGCCGCCGCCGTCCGGCCTCTTCAGTTGGTCGGCGGGGACGCGTAGAATGCAACGATGGCGTTGACGGGGTCCGGAGCCGAGGCCGCGGTTCGGTTTCCGATCGATCAAGCGACGATCGGGACGTTCGAGCGCGCGCGGCCGGTGGGATGAAAGGTCGATCATGAGCAAGTTGATCATCGACGGATCGGTCCGCGACGCCCAGGTCGGCGATCGTCTCATCGACGTCATTCTCTCCGCCGGAATCGATCTCCCCTCCGTCTGCTACCATCCGCAGCTTGGACCGATTCAGACGTGCGACGTCTGCATGGTCCATGTCAACGGAAAGCTGGTCAGGGCGTGCGGCGTCGTGGTCGGCGAGGGCATGGAAGTCGCGACGAATTCGCCCGCGGCGGCGGCCGCGCGGCGCGAGGCGTTCGACCGAATCCTCTCCAACCATCTGCTCTACTGCACCGTCTGCGACAACAACAACGGCGACTGCATCGTCCACAACACGACGAAGTCGATGGCGGTCGAGCATCAGAACATCCCGTTCCGCCCCAAGCCGTTCGAGGTCGACGACACCAACCCGTTTTATCGATACGACCCCGACCAGTGCATCCTCTGCGGGCGTTGCGTCGAGGCGTGCCAGAATGTGCAAGTGAATGAAACGCTCACGATTCGATGGGAGGACGAACATCCCCGCGTGTTGTGGGACGGCGGCGCGAAGATCGGCGAGTCGAGCTGCGTGTCGTGCGGCCATTGCGTCACCGTCTGTCCGTGCAACGCCCTGATGGAGAAGGGGATGCTCGGCCGCGCCGGCTATTTCACGGGGCTGCCGCGAACCACCCTCGACGGCATGATCGAGATGGTCAAGGCCGTCGAACCCGAGACGGGCTACGGCCCGATCATGAAGGCGTCCGACGCGGAGGCCGCGATGCGCGAGCCCCGCGTCCGCCGGACCAAGACCGTCTGCACGTACTGCGGCGTCGGCTGCAGCTTCGACGTCTGGACGAAAGATCGACATATCCTGAAAATCCAACCGGAGCACGGCCCGGCCAACGGGATCTCGACCTGCGTCAAGGGGAAGTTCGCCTGGGACTTCGTCGACCACGAGGACCGCCTCACCAAGCCGCTGATCCGCGAGGGGGACTCGTTCCGCGAGGCGGGCTGGGACGAGGCCCTGGACCTGATCGCCGGCCGATTCACGGAGATCAAGGCCGCGCGCGGTCCGGACGCCCTGGCGTTCATCTCCTCGTCGAAGTGCACGAACGAGGAGAGCTACCTGATGCAGAAGCTGGCGCGCGCGGTCGTCGGCACGAACAACATCGACAACTGCTCGCGATACTGCCAGGCGCCGGCGACGGTGGGCCTGTTCCGGACCGTCGGCTACGGCGGCGACTCGGGGTCCATCGCCGACGTCGCCCGGGCCGACCTCGTGATGATCGTCGGCAGCAATACGGCCGAGAGCCACCCCGTCCTCGCAACCCGGGTGAAGAGCGCCCACAAGCTTCGCGGCCAGAAGCTGATCGTCGCCGACGTGCGCGAGCATGAGATGGCGCGTCGGGCCGACGTGTTCCTGCGGCCCCGCCCCGGCACCGATCTCGTCTGGCTGTCCGCGATCAGCCGCCATCTCCTCGACCAGGGCCTGGCGAAGACCGCGTTCCTGAACCAGTGGGTCGTCGGCCTGGAAGAATACCGCGCGAGCCTCGAACCGTTCACCCTCGAAGAGGCCGAGCGGCGCTGCGGAATCCCCGTCGAGACCTTGAAGAAGGTCGCCCACATGATCGCCGAGGCGCCCGACGTCTGCATCCTCTGGGCGATGGGGGTGACCCAGCACACGATGGGCTCGGACACCTCGACGGCGATCTCGAACCTCCTGCTCGTCACCGGGAACTACATGCGGCCGGGGACGGGCGCCTATCCGTTGCGCGGCCACAACAACGTCCAGGGGGCCAGCGACCACGGCGCGATGCCCAACAATCTGCCGGGCTATCAGCACGTCGACGACCCCGAGGTCCGGGCCCGGTTCAAGGCCGCCTGGGGCGTCGAGCCGCCGGCCTCCAAGGGCCTCGACAACCATGAGATGGTCGACGCGATCCAGGAGGGCAAGCTCAGGTCGCTCTACCTCTTCGGCGAGGAGATGAGCCTGGTCGACGCCAACACCAACTACGTTCAGGACGCCTTCTCCAAGCTCGAATTCTTCGTCGTCCAGGACGTCTTCTTCTCGGAGACCGCCCGGTTCGCCGACGTCGTGCTCCCCGCGGCCCCGAGCCTGGAGAAGGACGGCACGTTCACCAGCACCGAGCGGCGGGTGCAGCGGATCAACCAGGTCTTCGACCCGCTCCCCGGGTGCCGGCCCGACTGGATGATCGTTCGCGACGTGGCCAACCGCCTGGGCGCCGACTGGAAATATGAACATCCTTCCGAGATCATGGACGAGATCGCGGCCGTGACTCCGATGTTCGCCGGCGTCTCGTACGACCGGCTGCAAGGCTACAATTCGCTGCAATGGCCCGTCGCGGCCGACGGCCGGGATCAGCCGCTGCTCTACACCGAGGAATTCGCCTTCCCCGACGGCAAGGCCAGGCTCCATCCCCTGCCCTTGTCCGAGCCGGTCGAGCAGCCCGACGACGAATACGACCTGCACCTGAACAACGGCCGCCTGCTCGAGCACTTCCACGAGGGGAACCTGACCTACCGCGTCGAGGGCATCAGCCGGGACACCCCCGACGTCTTCGTCGAGGTCTCCCCCGAACTGGCCCGCGAGCGCGGCGTCCAGAGCGGATCGCGCGTGGAATTGACCTCGCGGCACGGCTGCGTGCGGCTCCGCGCCCTGGTGACCGACCGCGTTCAGGGAAACCAGCTTTATATGCCGATGAATTCGATTGACGCGCCCGTGAACCGGCTGACCGGGAGCCACACCGACGCCGTGACGAACACGCCCGCCTACAAGGAGACGGCCGTGCGGATGCGGGTGCTGCCGGAGGTGGAGGAAAGCCCGTTGCCCCGGCGAAACCATCGGTTCGGCCGGCCGACGCCGCAGGCCGGCGTCGAGGTCGAGCGGAAATGGAACCGACCGGACTACAAGGCCCCCGGCCCCCCCCTGGTCCAGATCTCGATCGGACCGAACAAAAAGCAGGAGTGAACGCGATGGCTCCGCCGATTCGATTGCAACTGCCCCCGCGCGACCCTCGGGCCGAACTTCAATCTCGACTCCAAGACGCGCCGATGGAGCATGCCGAGGCGTTGCTCTCGGCGCTGGACCTGCTTCAAGCCCTGCACGACCGCGGCGCGCTCGACCTGATGCGCGGCGCGGCAGGGTCGTGCGACAAGGTCCTCGAAATCGTCGTGGAGGCCGCCAACGCTCCGGAGTCGATTCGAGGCGCCCGCAATCTGATCGTCATGGTCAACGCGATCGGCGCGATCGATCCCGAGGCGCTCGCGACCTGCGCGCGGGCGGTTCCGTCGGCCCTGGGGGCGATGACGCAACCGGCCCGACCGCCGAGCCTTTGGAGATTGATGAGCGATTTCTTGTGGGACAAGGACGTCCGCCGCGGCCACCTCGCCCTCGTCGCCCTGCTGAGGTCGCTGGGACGGAGCATGGCCGCGGGGGCGGGCACGGGGCGGACCGAGCCCGAACCGTGACGAGGTCGGCGGCCTCGGCGGCTCAGAGGACGTCCGGGTTCCGTCCCCGGGGCTTCTGGATGTCGAGGATCAGGCGGCCCCCCTTGAAGATCGAGACCGTGCCGGTCGACTGCGAGACGCAGACGGCGATCGCCTCGGTG
>CALCIC010000073.1 GCA_937907405.1 uncultured Isosphaeraceae bacterium
GGCGCGGTTCCGCGGGCGATCCCTCGCTTGCGCTTCGGGCTTGAATTTCAAGGCTTCGCCACCACCTTCTCCTCATGAGCCGGAAAGGGAATCCCAAGGTCGCTCCACGATTTCTGGAACAATGTGCGGCGGGAGGTCGGTCGACTGTCGCCCCAAGGGTTCGTCGATGCGCCGCCGCTTGTTCTCAAGGACGTCGAAGACCGGCTTCGGAGTACGACGCGATGGCTGACGCCCTGGGTGGTCGATGGATTCGACGAGGCGGATTTCTCATTCCTGCCCGACGCTGAGCGGGCTTCCTTGGCGAAGCGCGTACGGGAATTAAGCGAGGTGGCCGCGGCCGTGAACCCGACCCTTCCGCCTCCGATCGAGGCCGTGGAGAAGGCGTTGCCTCTGTTCCTGGGGATCGTCGAGGCGCTGGCGTTCGATCGCTACGACGACGACGAAGCGCTCCGGCTGGGAAAGCTGATCGAGTGCGTTATCGAGCCGTTCCGGCCGCGCGAGCTTGCGGACCTCAGATTTCGAACCGGACTCGACCATACGGGCGACCCGGGCCTCTGGATCTGGGCGTTCCTCTCGGACGAAGCCTCCAAGACTGATGACGATTTCCTGGAGGCTGCTGGGCGGTTGCGGGCCCTGATCGGTCCTTTCGCCCGACGGATCGCTCCGGATCGATTTCCTTATCTTTCGTTCCGCGCACTCAAGGATCAATTCGAACCCGTGGAGGCGTCGTGAAACTGCATGCAGAGTTCTTGGATCAGGCCGCTCGTCTCTGGAAGAGCTGGGACGTGGAACCACGCTGAAACCGCCGCTCGCGGTCGATCGCCGGCTCACCGCACCCGGACGATCCGCGAGCCGAACGCCTCCACCTGGATCGGCGCATCGTCGCCGGGCGGCTTGGCTTCACTCGTGTCGACGAGATCGTCGAGGCCGTATTCCTTCCACGCCCGGCCTCCCAGCCGAGCCGAGAACGGCGTTGCGACGTCGGACCCATTCAAGACGACGAGGATGCGGTCGTCGCCCAGCGCGCGGAGGTACGCATAGACCGAATCGCGCGCGAGGACTTCGGTGAAGTCGCCCCGACGTAGCGCGGGTTCGCGGTTGCGGAGGGCGATCAGGGCCTTGATCTGTTGTAGGAACGGCGAGGCGTCGCGGTCGGCGGGGAACGCGCCGCCTACTTCGGTGAAGGCGACGCCGATCTCGTCGCCGGCGTAAAGCAGAGGGACGCGGTCGATTGTAAGGATGTAGGTGAGGGCGAGCATCGTTCGCGCGGCCTTCGGCTCCCTGGCGATGGTCGTGAACGCCTTCTCGTAATTGTCGATCGGCGCGAGCATCGCGCGCGGTTCGGGGTAGAACTGCTTCGCCTCGCGGTTGACGAACGACAACCCGCCGACGTCCTTGCCCTTGCCGAACACGTCGCGGACTCGCAGGACGCTGAAGTCATACGCGCCGTCGAAACCCGCTTCGGTCACGAACTTGCCGATCCGGCGGGGGTTGATCTTCAGCTCGGGGATGATCGCGAACGGCCCCCCCGGCGGCGCGGCCTTGATCTCGGCGACGAACCGCCTCCAGAACGCGACCGGCTGGAGGTGCGCGGAGTCGAGCCGGAAGCCGTCGCAGTTCGACCGCTCGCGCCATCGCTTGCAGACGCCGATCAGGTAGTCGGCGACCTCGGGGTTCTCGGCCTTCCAGCGCGGCACGCCGTACTCGCTCTTGGGGCCGAACCAGTCCTTCTTCGCCGGGTCGGCTTAGGCGATCGGCTGGTGGAATTCCACCCATGGCATAGAGCGGTTTACACATGAGTCGATGATCGAAGTTCGACGCGGTATCGGTTTCCCCTTTTGGAGTG
>CALCIC010000074.1 GCA_937907405.1 uncultured Isosphaeraceae bacterium
ATACGAGATTACAAGGTGACTGGAGTTCAGACGTGTGCTCTTCCGATCTCATCCTTTGGCGGGCGCGCGACCTGCTGGTCGACGGCCGTTCGAAAGAGCGGGCCCTCGGCATGTTCGACGTCGAGGGCCGCGAGCACCTCGACGAGGCCCTCGCCCAGAAAAAAGGCTGCGTGCTGCTCACCAGTCATTTCGGCGCCCACATGCTGCCGGCGCACTGGCTGTATCGTCAGGAGTACCCGTTGCGGCTTTACATGGAGCGTCCGCGGAACATCTCGCGGTTCATGAGCAAGCACTTCGGCGACGACGGCGAACTCAGTCAGGGCAAGTTGTTCATCTCGCGACGGGGCGATTCCACCGACGCCGCCAGCAGCATCCTCCGCGCCGTGCGGGTGCTCCGATCGGGTATGATGCTGTTCCTCGCCGGCGACGTCCGATGGAGCGGCCAGTTGACGGCCGAGGCCCGGTTCATGGACCGCACCTACCGGTTCTCGACCACATGGGTCGCACTGGCGGCGATGAGCCAGGCGCCGGTCGTTCCCGTGTTCTGCCGGGTCGACGACGAGGGACGCTATCAATTGGAGTTCCAGCCGTCGTTCCAGGTTCCCCGCAACGCTCAGGACGAGGCCAGAGCCAGCGTTTTCTCCCAGCGGTTTCTCGACCTCCTTGAAGATCAGGTTCGACGCCACCCCGCCAACAGCAACGAATACCTGTTCTGGAAGCCCCTTGAGGAATCGGCGGTGTGATCGATCCAGGGGGGCCCGACGCCAGCCAAAGGAGCATGCGCGGTGGAAAACTGGTTGAAGCGAGGCATGGACAAGTCGGAGGCCGACGAGGCGGACGCGAAGGTCCGCGAAACGGTCGAGCGCATCCTGGCCGACGTCGCCCGGCGCGGGGATGAAGCGGTCCGGGAGCTTTCCATCAAGTTCGACGGCTGGGACCGCGAGGACTACCGACTGACTCCCGAAGAGATCGAAGCCTGCCTGGGCCGGATCGGCCGTCGCGCCGTCGAGGACGTCACCTTCGCGCAGGCGCAGGTTCGCAACTTCGCCCAGCATCAGCGGGCGGCGCTGCGGGACGTCGAGGTCGAGACGCTGCCGGGCGTCGTCCTCGGGCACAGGAACATCCCGGTCGGTTCTGCGGGCTGCTACGTGCCGGGAGGAAAGTACCCGCTTCTGGCTTCGGCCCACATGTCGGTCGTCACGGCCAAGGTGGCGGGAGTGCCCAGGGTCGTCACCTGCGCGCCGCCGTACCAGGGGAAGCCGGCGGCGGCGATCGTCGCGGCCCAGCATTTGGCGGGTGCTGATGAAATCTACTGCCTCGGCGGCGTCCAGGCCGTCGGCGCGATGGCGTTGGGGACGAAGTCGATCGCCCCGGTCGACCTGCTCATCGGCCCCGGCAACCCCTACGTGGCCGAGGCCAAGCGCCAGTTGTTCGGCCGGGTCGGCATCGACCTGTTCGCCGGGCCGACTGAGACCCTCGTCATCGCCGACGAGACCGTCGACGCCGAATTGTGCGCGACCGACCTGCTGGGCCAGGCGGAACACGGCCCCGACTCGCCGGCGGTGTTCCTGACGACCTCGGAGAAGCTGGCGCGCGCGACGATGGACGAGGTCGAGCGGCTGCTCAAGATCCTTCCCACGGCCGCGATCGCCCGGCAGGCCTGGGACCGCCACGGCGCCGTCTGCGTGGCCGAGAGTGACGCCGAGATGGTCCGGATCGCCGATGAGATCGCCTCCGAACACGTCCAGGTCATGACCCGCGATCCCGACTATTTCCTTGAGAACATGCGAAACTACGGCGCGTTGTTCCTGGGTCCGCGCACCAACGTCGCGTTCGGCGACAAGGTGATCGGCACCAACCACACCTTGCCGACGATGAAGGCCGCGCGGTACACCGGCGGACTCTGGGTCGGCAAGTTCCTCAAGACCTGCACGTATCAGAGAGTCCTCACCGACGAGGCCGCCGCGCTCGTCGGCGGCTATTGCTCGCGGCTCTGCGCTCTCGAAGGCTTTGTGGGGCACGCCGAGCAGGCTAATATGCGGGTGCGACGCTACGGCGGCCGCGACGTGCCCTACGGCGGCGTCGTCGATGCGGACGACCTGGGGATTTGATGTTGGGAAAAGGGAGCCGACGCCATGGCGGAAACGGGATCTCGCCTCGAAACGTTGCATTTCAAGCCCAACGGCCGGGTTCCCAACAGCCGATTCCCGGTGCTGATCCATCGGGGGGTGGTTAAGGCCGCCGACGGCGAAGACCTCTCCGACGCGATCGAAGCCACGTTCAGGCGGAACGACTGGCTGAACAACTGGCGAGAGCTGGGCGTCTACGACTATCTCCACTTCCACTCGACCAGCCACGAGGCCCTCGGCATGGCGCGGGGGTGGATCACGCTCATGCTGGGGGGCGAGGGGGGGACGATCGTCAAGTTGACCCCCGGCGACGTCGTGGTGCTCCCGGCCGGAACCTCGCACACCCGGCTCGACAATTCGAGCGACTCTCAGATGGTCGGCGGATATCCCGAGGGCCGGGATTGGGACCTGATCCGCGATGAACAGGTGACCGAAGACGAGGCGAGGGCCGCCGTCAAGCTGATCGGCAGCCTGCCGATCCCGGCCCGCGATCCCGCGACCGGCGAGACGATGACGCTCTGGCGCGACGCGCCAAGGACGTACGGCATCCAGTTCTGACGGCGAACCACTCCGCGGCCGAAGGTGTCGAGACGGGCGCGACCGACCTCGGCCCGGGGATTGCAGGCCAGCTTGACAGGTGATGGTGGGTCGCTAGAGTACGCCCTGACCCGTTTCGACCGCCTCTTTTCGAATTCGGCTTGAACCTACGATGACACTAAGGACTTCCCTGAGCGCGGCGACCGTCCGAACGAGCCCTCCGTCGATCAGCAGCTTGATGAAGCTGGCGCTCGAGAAGCCGGAGATCGTATCGCTGGCGGCCGGTTTCGTCGATCAGCGGTCGCTGCCGGTCGAGGAGACGGCTCGCGCGGTCGAGCATGTGCTCGGGGAGGCGCGGAGCGGACGCTCGGCGCTTCAGTACGGCACGTCGGCCGGCGACGCGGAATTGAGATCGCTTCTGGTCGAGCGGCTGGAACAGGGGCACGACGCGACGCCGGGGGCGTTCATCGACGCGGTCGGACGTACGGTCGTGACGACCGGATCGGCGCAGTTGATCTATCTGGTTGGTGAAGCGCTTCTCAATCCGGGCGACGTCGTTTTGGTGGAGTCGCCGACGTATTTCGTGTTCCTCGGTCCGCTGGAGACCCGGGGCGCCCGGGCCGTCCGGGTGCCGATCGACGAGCACGGCTTGCGGATCGACGCGCTGGAGGAGGCCCTCGTCAAGATTCAGGCGGACGGCCAGCTTGATCGCGTCAAGCTGATCTACACGATCCCCGAGCACGCCAACCCGACCGGCATCAGTCTTGCCGAGGATCGCCGCGGGCCGTTGCTCGAACTGGCGAATCGGTGGTCGGCGATCGCGGGGCGTCGGATCTTCGTTCTGGAAGACGCGGCGTATCACGGGCTGTCGTACGGCGAGCCCGAGGCGAAAAGCATCTGGAGCCTTGACGCCAAGGCCGAGACGGTGATCCTCGCCCGGACGTTCAGCAAAACCTTCAGTCCGGGGTTCAAGTTGGGATATGGGGTTTTACCCCGCGACCTGGTGGACCCGATCTTGAGATTGAAAGGAAACCACGACTTCGGCTCGTCGAACTTCACCCAACGGTTGTTGCATCGAGTGATCGCCGAAGGCGATTACGACCGGCACGTCGAGCGGCTGCGGGAGATTTACGGGCGGAAGCGCGACGTGTTCCTCGACGCCCTCGACCGCTTCCTCAAACCGTTCGAGGGGGAGGTGACGTGGACCCGGCCCCACGGGGGGTTGTTCGTCTGGATGACGATGCCGGAGGGGATCGATACGGGGTTCGACGGTCTCCTCTTCGAAAAGTGTCTGGCCGAGGGGGTGATCTACGTCCCCGGCGAGTTCGCCTTCGCCCCGGAACCCGCCCCCTTGCCGCGAAACCACTTGCGTCTGACCTTCGGCGTCCCCGAGGAGGACGTCCTGGTCGAGGGGGCCAGAAGACTGGCGGAAGCGGTCGCCGCGACGTTGACCAAGCAAGCATAAGCCGAGGGGTCTGATCGACAAGCCCGAAGCGCCGGCGAGTGCATCTGCAAACAGCCGTCGGAATCCTGCACTCGTCGGCGCTTCGGGCCTGGAAAGCAAAGGGACGAGACCGTCACGGCGGACGGCAGACCGAGCGAATCAGCCCCATCCCGGGGGGCAAGGACGCGAATCTGGGGAGGGCTCGCCTTGGGAATCCTTCAGCGCTACGTCTGTGGAGAGGTGTTCCGCGCGTTCGCGATGGCGCTTCTGACCATGACGATGATCTTCGTCCTGTTCATGGTCGCCGCCGAGGCGTTGCGCAGCCGCATGCTCGCGCCGATGGACGTGGCCAACCTGATTCCCTACGTGATCCCGAGCACCCTGCCCTACACGATGCCGGTGTCGCTCCTGTTCGCCGTGACGGTCGTTTACGGCCGGATCGCCGGCGACAACGAGATCATCGCCGTGAAGAGCTCGGGGGTCAGCGTGATGGCCGTCATCTGGCCCACGATCTTTCTGGGCGCGGCCGTGAGCGCCTTCCTCTGGCAGGCGAGCCGGACCTGGATCCCCGAGAGCGCGCACCAGACCAAACTCGTGCTGTTCAAGGATCTCGAGGACTTCGTTTACAAGTATCTCAAGCGGGACAAGGAATTAACGCTGCCGAACGCGCCGGTGTTCATCAAGGTTCAGGACGTCGAGGGCCGGAAGCTGATCAAACCCACGTTCAAGATGAAGACGAAGAATCCGGACAAGTCCGAGACGTACTCGTCGACGATCCAGGCGGCGAGCGCGCGGCTCCATTTCGATCTTGAGAAGAAACTCGTGGTGGTGCATCTCGTGGACGCCGAGAAGCAGGACCATACCGGGAGCTTCGACGTCACGATGCTGCCGGACCAGACCTTCGAATTCCCGTTCGAGATGAAGAACGACCCGTTCTCGATGAAGTCGATCCAGGAGCACACCAACCGCGAGCTTGACGCCGAGCTGGCGATCGCCAGGGAGCGGCAGGCCAACGATCGCAAGCGGCAGGCGATCGGCGCGGCGTTCCTGTTCGCCTCGGGCCGCTTCGTGAAGGTCGACGGCGTCGACGGCGCCAACTGGGGAGTCCCCGGCATTCAGTGGAACGACGTCGGCCAGGCCGCCAATCAGAACAACTACTGGAAGAAGCGGTGCAACGAGTTCGAGACCGAGAAGCAGCTACGCACCTCGATGGCGTTCGGCAGCCTGTTGTTCGTGATCCTGGGGGCGCCGATCGGCATCCGGTTCGCGAAACGGGACTTTCTGAGTGCGTTCATGACCTGCTTTCTGCCGATCATCGGACTGTATTATCCGCTGATGCTGTTCGGGATCAACATGGGCAAGGAAGGCACGATGGAACCGTATCAGGCGCTCTGGATCAGCAACGTCGTGCTGGCCTGTCTCGCCGGCTGGGTCTATCCGCGCATTATCAAATACTGATTCCGACGGAGCGGCCGACGCGGGGAGCGGACCCGAGTCGGAGAGGGGGTGGTCGATGAAGATCCTCGATCGGGAGCGGTTCTGGGCCTTCCTGAAAGCCTATGTGATCTGCTACGTCTCGTTCGTCGGGCTCTGGATCGTGCTCGACGCGTTCTCGAACGTCGACGAGTTCATGAAACGCGCCGAGGGCTTTCAGCAGGTGTTGGCGGTGATGGGCCGTTACTACCTGATCCGCCAGGCGTACTTCTTCGACCTGCTGGGCAGCGTGATCAGCATGATGGCGGCGATCTTCACCGTCACCTGGATGCAGCGCGCCAACGAACAGCTCGCGATGCTGGCGGCGGGGATCAGCACCCATCGGATGATCCTGCCGGTGGTCCTCTCGTCGATCCTCGTCAGCGGCCTGTCGGTTGCGAATCAGGAGTTGATCATCCCCCGGTTCGCCGAGGAGTTGCAGAAGTCGCACGACGACGACGGCAAGCAGAAGATCTCGCTGCTGCCGACCCGGTACGACTCGCGGGGCCTGATGATCGCCGGCAAGGAGGCCGACCGCGAGTCCCGGACGATCACCGGCAGGTTCAATGTCACGGCGCCGGTCGAGGTGTTCGGGTCGATCCGCCAGATCGAGGGCAAGCAGGCGACCTACATCCAGGCCGACGATCGCGCGGCCCCGTTGCGCGGCGGTTGGTTGGTCCGGGGCGCGACGATCAGCCCGCCGCTGTCCGACGACGTTCTCAACGACCCCGACTCGATCGTCGTGGCCGTCAAGGACCTCGCCGGATTCCCGCCTCCGTTCGGCGACGTCCGCGAGGTCGCCGGGGACGTCGTCTTCCTGAAGACCACGCTCTCGTTCGAGGCGATGACCCGAAAATCGAACTGGTATCAATATGGTTCGATGATCGATCTGGTCAACGGCCTGGTCGATCCCGCGACCGACGCGTCCGACCGCAACGACGTGACGATGTACATCCACGTCCGGCTGTTGCGTCCGTTCCTGGCCCTGACCCTGATGTTCATGACCCTGCCGCTGGTCCTCGGCGGCTATGGCCGCAACATGTTCGTCAACCTCGGATACGCGCTGGGCAACTCGGCGATCTTCTACGGCGTCTGTCTGTTCAGCCAGTATCTCGGCAGCAGCGGCGTTCTCGATCCCCCCCTCGCGGCCTGGCTTCCTCTCTTCTGCTTCGCGATGCTGGCGACCTATCGGTGGGGGCAGATCCGCACCTGAGCGTCGGATCAGCTCCGCGACATCGTCCAGGCCAGCCAGAGGCTGAGTCCCACCCCCGCGGCGTAACCCGTGTACGCCAGGGACGCCGGCCCGACGCGCAACACCAGCGACGACGCCACCAGCAAGCCTGAGATCACGATCCCCATCGCCAGGATGTTGCTGGCCCGGGTGAGTTGCTTGACCAGCCGCTCGAAGCCCTGAAGGTCGAACTTGACGTTCAGCTCGCCTCGCTTCATCGATTCGAGCGAGTGGCTGAGCAGGTCGGGCAGAAGCGTGGCGATTCGTTGGAGGTTTTCGGCGGTTCGGGCGGATTGATTCAAGAGCCGCATCGGATGGTAGCGACGGAGCATCACCGCGCGGAGCGCCGGTTCAAGATGACGGGCGATGTCGAACCGGGGGTCGAGGCAGCGTCCGGTCCCTTCGATGGTGACCAGCGATCGGATCAGGAGCACGAGGTCCGGGGGAATGTGCAGGTGGTGCGTGCGGATCACCCGGACGAGTTCGCGAAGCAGGACGCTGAGGTCGATCGAGTCGAGCGAGAGCTTGGAGTAGGTGTGAACCAGCTCGTCGACGTCGCGTCGGAGCGCCTTGGGGTCGACCTCGTCGGCTCGAACGTCCAGCGCGTCGAGGGCTTTCAGGACGCGGTCGACGTCCTGCGCGATGAGGCCGGCGAGGAGGTCGGCGATCCGCTCGCGAGTTCGCACGTCGAGCCGATCGAACATCCCGTAATCGAG
>CALCIC010000075.1 GCA_937907405.1 uncultured Isosphaeraceae bacterium
ACGGAACCCGTGGCACCCCGCTTAAGCCGTTCCAGGGAGTTTCCGGATAGCCTCTTACGCTGCCGACCCGATTCCGAAATATCGGCCCGATAAACCGGGGCGGCGCCCCTCCGCGCCCTTCTGATCGAGGTTGCGAGGGGGTTAAGATGTTCGCGGTGGTCGTCGTAGCCCTCGACCGGAGATCGTCGTCGATGCGTGCGGTTGTTCAACGAGTATCGCGGGCCTCGGTCGACGTGGACGGCGTCTGCGTCGGCCGAATCGCCGGCGGCTGGCTGATTTTGCTGGGGGTCGGCCGCGACGACGGTCCGGACGACGCCGCCCGGTTGGCCGACAAGATTCTGAATCTGCGGGCGTTCGAGGACGAAAACGGCAAGATGAACCGCAGCGTCGTCGACGTCGGTGGTGGGCTGCTGGTCGTCAGCCAGTTCACCGTCATGGCCGATTGCCGAGGCGGTCGCCGCCCCGGTTTCTCCGAGGCCGCCGACCCGAAGATCGCGGAGCCGCTCTACCTGCATTTCCGCGACGTCCTCGCGGCGTCGGGCCTGGAAGTCGCCGCCGGCGTCTTTCGGGCGGCGATGCAGGTCGAACTGGTCAACGACGGCCCGGTCACGTTCTTGCTCGACAGCCGCCGACTGTTCTGAATCTTGCACCGACCGCCAGGGTCTTGATCTATTTCCCTCGTTGACGAGGTTCGCTCCCATGCCTGATCAGACGCCCCATGAACCGCTCGTCCTGGGACTCGACGTCGGAACCCAGAGCCTCCGCGCCGCGCTGGTCGACCTGAAAGGGAGGACCGTCGCCTTCGGGGTCGCGCCGATCGAAACGACTTACCCGCGACCGAGCTGGGCCGAGCAGGACCCGATCCAGTGGTGGAACGGCGCCAGGACGGCGGTTCGCGACGCACTGGCGAAGGCCGGCGCGACGGCCGATCAGGTGACGGCGATCGGCCTCGACTGCACCGCCTGCACCGTGGTGGCCTGCGACCTGGAAGGTCGGCCGCTCCGCCCCGCCCTGCTCTGGATGGACCAACGGTCGTTCCGCGAGGCCGACGAGATCAGCGCCACGGGGAACCCGATACTCCGTTACGTCTCGGGTCGGGTGTCGCCCGAATGGATGCTTCCCAAGGCCCTCTGGCTCAAGCGAAACGAGGCCGAGACTTACAAGCGGGCCGACCGGATCGTCGAGTGTACGGACTGGATGATGCACCGGCTGACCGGCGCATGGACCGTCTCGCTGAACAACGCGGCGGTCAAGTGGAACTACGCCCGACCCGACGGGGGCTGGCCGGTCGCCATGATGGCCGCCGTGGGCCTGGACGACTTGCCGTCGAAGTGGCCCGCCGCCATCGTCGCGCTCGGCAAGGGGGACGGCCGTCTGAGTTCTCGAGCGGCCGACGAGTTGGGCCTGAAGGCCGGCACGCCGGTCGCTCAGGGGGGGATCGACGCTTACCTCGGCATGCTGGGACTGGGAGCGACCGGCGACGGCGACGTGGCCTTGATCGTCGGTTCGAGCACCTGCCACCTGGCCCAGACCCGCGAGGGGGTCTTCGGCTCGGGCGCGGGGGGCTGCTATCCCGACGCCACCGTCGAGGGGCTCTACACGATCGAGGCCGGCCAGACCGCCACCGGCTCGATCCTCGACTGGTACCGCCGCCACTTCGCCGGCCGCGAGCAGGCCGAAGCCGCCTCGCGCGGGGTCAACGTGTACCAGGTCCTCGACGAGCAGGCCGCCGCCGTCCCCCCCGGCAGCGACGGCGTCATCGTCCGCGAGGACTGGCAGGGCAACCGCTCCCCCTACAAGAACCCCCAGGCCCGAGGCGCGATCGTCGGGCTCTCGCTGGCCCACGGCCCCGGACATATCTTCCGGGCGTTGTACGAGGCCACGGCCATGGGCACGCGGCACATCCTTGAGGACGCCTCCGCCCACGGCCTGAAGGTCGAGCGGGTGTTCATCGGCGGCGGCGGCGCCAAGTCGCCCTTGTGGCTCCAGATCCACGCCGACGTCCTCAAGAAGCCCGTCCACTTGACCCGCGAGGGCGAATCGTGCGCCCTGGGCTCGGCCATGACGGCGGCCGTCGCCGCCGGGGCGTACGCCGATCTCGACGAGGCCGCCCGCGCCATGGTGACCGTTGAGAGGACCGTCGAGCCCAATTCGGCTAACGAGCAAGTATATGACGAATTATTTAAGCGATACGTCGAGCTCTACGGCCGGCTCAATCCCTCGGGGGCTTGAGGGGCCGGGCGGGAACGCCGACGACGGTCGCGCCGTCGGCGACGTCGCTCCGTCGGGTGACGACCGCCCCCGCGCCGAGGACGGCCGCACGGCCGATCTCCACGGGGGCGACCATCACGGCGCCGGCGCCGATCCGGGCGTCGTCGCCGATCCGGGTCGCGTGCTTCCGCGAGCCGTCGAAATTGGCGGTGATCGCGCCGCAGCCGATGTTGACGTTGCGGCCGACCTCGGCGTCTCCCAGGTAGGACAGGTGCCGGGCGACCGTGCCGCCTTCCAGCTTGGATCGGGCGATCTCGACGAACGCCCCCACCTCGACGCCGTCGGCCAGCTCGGTGCCAGGCCGCAGGTGGGCGAACGGGCCCACCCGGCAGTTCGCGCCGATCGTCACGGGCCCGCCGATCACGCTGAACGGGAGGATGATCGTGTCCGGCCCGATCGTCGCCCGGCCGTCGATGTGGGTGTTCCGGGGGTCGACGATCGTGACCCCCTCGGTCATCCAGTGGTCCTGAATCCGGGCCTGCATGATCGCCCCGGCCTGCGCGAGGTGCTGGCGGGTGTTGACGCCCAGCACGTCGTCGGCCTGAAGCACGTTGAGGGCGACGACCTTCCGGCCCATGGTCATCAGCCGCTCGGGGGCGTCGGTCAGGTAATACTCTCCTTGGGCGTTGCTGGTGCCGATCTGGTCGAGGGCCTCCCAGAGCACCGGCAGCTCGAAGACGTAGCAGCTCGGGTTGACCTCGCGGATGGCCTTCTCCTCGGACGTGCAGTCGCGCTCCTCGACGATTCGGAGGAACCGCCCGGCCGCGTCGCGGAGGATGCGGCCGAAGCCCTTCGGGTCGGCGATTTCGGCCGTCCCCAGCAGGCAAGCCGCGGCTTCGCGAGCCTGGCGGTCGAGTAGGTCGGCCAGGGGCTCGGGCCGGAGGAGCGGCTCGTCGCCGACGAGGACCAGCGCCGGCCCTTGATAATCGGCCAGCAGCGGCCGGCAGACCTTGACGGCGTGCCCGGTGCCGAGCTGTTCCGTCTGGGTGGCGAACTGGACGTCGGGCTCGTTTTGCAAAGCGCTGTAGAGTTGCTCGGAAGCGTAGCCGACGACCACGATGATGGACTTCGCTCCCGCCCCGCGCGCCGCGTCGACCACGTACTGAATCATCGGCCGGCCGCAGACCTCGTGCAGCACCTTGGCCTTGTCCGACTTCATCCGCTTGCCCTGGCCCGCCGCCAGGATGATCGCCACAGGTCCTTCGATCGCCATCAAACTGTTCCTGGCTAAAACCCGACGTTCTCGACCGGGCCGACGTCCGCCGTCAACGCCTCAAGGTCGATCGCATCATAGAAGACCGTCCGGCGGGTCGTCAAACTCCCTGGACCGAGGTCCGTTCCTAACATAGAACGAAAAGCAGCGAGTCTCCTGCCATCCTCACCCCCGCGCCGAACGCCTGTCAGTCGGCAAGCTGCTTCACGGCCTGAAATCGGCCTCGTCGGCGGCGTGAGGATCAGAGGGCGCTTGCCGATGTCGGACTGGTTATCATGGAGATTGCAGAGCCCTGCGGAATCTCCGGTTGCAAGCCGAACCATCGCAAGCATCCCTGCCGACGCAACCAGACCAGAATTGGTTCTCGATTTCGCCAAGGCCACGACTCAAGCCGTTTCAAAATCAGGAGTTAAAGCCATGGCCTCCTACATCGACCCGCACATCCACATGGTTTCTCGGACGACCGACGACTACAAGCGAATGGCGGTCGCGGGGTGCGTCCTGGTCAGCGAGCCGGCGTTCTGGGCGGGGTTCGACCGCTCGGGCGTGGAGGGGTTCCGCGACTACTTCCGCCAGCTCGTCGATTTCGAGAGCAAGCGGGCGGCGCAGTACGGGATCGACCACTACTGCTGGCTTTGCATCAACGCCAAGGAGGCGGAGGACGTCGGGCTGTCGCGCCAGGTGATCGCCATGATCCCCGAGTTCCTCGACCGCCCCGGCGTGCTGGGGATCGGCGAGATCGGGCTCAACAAGAACACCAGGAACGAGTCGACCGTGTTCCTCGAACATCTCGACCTCGCCGCGCGCACGGACGAGCTGATCCTGGTGCACACGCCCCACCTGGCCGACAAATTCCAGGGGACGCGGATGATCCTCGACATGCTCAAGGGGGATCGGCGGCTCCACCCCGAGCGAGTCTGCATCGACCACGTCGAGGAGCACACGATCCGCTTCGCCCTCGACGCCGGACATTGGGTCGGCATGACGCTTTACCCGACCACCAAATGCACCCCCGCGCGGGCCGTCGACATGATCGAGATGTACGGCCCCGAGCGAATCATGGTCAACTCGGCCGGCGACTGGGGGCACAGCGACCCCCTGGCCGTTCCCGAGTTGATCTTCGAGATGAAGCGCCGAGGGCACGACGACGCCTTGATCCGCAAGGTCGTCCACGACAACCCGCTGGCGTTCTTCAGCCAGTGCAAGCGATTCGACAGCTCGAAACTCACCGCCGCGAGCGTTTCTTGAGAGAACGAAGGACAAGGTGATCGAGACCGGCGCGTCAGTCGCCGTCCGGCTTGACCATGGGATCGCGCTTGACCATGGTTTTGAGTTTCAGCGCTTGCTTCCGCTCCAGCTTCTTCTGGGCCGCCTTGCTTGCCCTGCCCGCCTTTCCCGTGAGGGGGGGGGCCTCGACGACGGCCGAAGGCTGCTGGGGCGGCCCCGAGGCCGGAACGTCGGTCGAACAACCACTCAGGACGATGAACGTCAGCGGATAGATCAGAGTCGCGCCGAGCTTCCACATGATTCACTCCGGCGGGAATCGTTTGATGAGGACGGCCGTTCGCCATGCCGCGACTTACGCATCCATCTTACCCAGAGCGTCCAAAGCCGTGAAACTCAATAAGAATCGGCGCTGATGATCTCGCCTCCCGCCCGCGTCCCAAGGGCGCGGTAGGTCTGAAGGTTGATTCCCTCCTTGACGAACCGAACCGAGCCGTCGGCCATCCCGAAGTTGGCTCCGTTCGAATGCAGGCTGCGGAAGCCGTACTGGCCGTAATTCTGGCAGGCGGGGACGTTGATCCAGTCGGGCGGGTACAAGACGTTGGGGTTCATCAAGCAATCGTTAAAGACGCTGCCGTCTCGATCAGGGGGGGCGTTGAGGCGGGGGAT
The DNA here is from genome assembly GCA_937907405.1 of uncultured Isosphaeraceae bacterium. Taxonomy (GTDB): domain Bacteria; phylum Planctomycetota; class Planctomycetia; order Isosphaerales; family Isosphaeraceae; genus Paludisphaera. The sequence goes on from CALCIC010000075.1 coordinate 5,378, forward strand.
GACGAAAGCGGCCGAGGTCGGAACGATGGTCTGACTATTGTAGTCGCTGAGGAAATAGGTCGTAATGTTGCCGATCGAGAACACGGACGCCGGCTCGTCGCGGTAGCGGTGGACCTCGCCGAAGAGGAAGGTATTGCTGGTGCCGTCGGTCACGGCGGCGATCGGAGTCGACGATTCCCAACCGAACATGCCGTCGCCGGGGTCCATATTGCAGGTCTTGTAATAGGGCGCCTTGGGGTCGGGATTGCTGTTCACGCCCCAGGTGAAAATCACGTTCTCGATCCGGCCGCGATTCATCGCGTAAGACGAGTGGACGAACGGGGTGTTCGGCGGCGGGATCTGCGTGAACGGCAGATCGGTGGGACAGACGAGCGCCGCGACCTGGACGGCGGAGGCCGTCGTGTTGGACGGCGAGTTGAAAGCCAGCGTGAGATTGAAGGCGCTGTACTGCGCGCCCCCCTCCATGAAAGGCATGACATAGACGAAGGCCGAGTAAGTCCGAAAATCGAACGGGTACCTGCTCCCGCAACTAGGGAAGTTGGCGTATCCCTGATTACCCATCGGGAAGGAACCGATGGCCGACTCGTAGTTGTGACTCGCCAGGCCGAGTTGCTTCAGGTTGTTGACGCACTGGGCCCTGCGGGCCGCCTCGCGGGCCGCTTGCACCGCCGGCAACAGCAAGGCGATCAGGACGGCGATGATCGAAATGACGACCAGGAGCTCGATCAGCGTAAAGCCGCCCGCCCTTGGATGTGGACATGGGTGAGGTCGCGATCTCATGGACCGGTCCTTGCGAAATCGAATACTTATGACGATCTAGGCGACGAGTTCATCCCGCCCCGCGGCAACCTCGAACCCCTCGAACGCGCGGTGGAACGGGAAGACGCACCTGAAATCGTCATCGCGATGCGGCGAACCTGGAAAGTTTCGAAATCGGACGACTTCCATTCCGAATCGAGTAATCTCGAAACCCGCTGATCACGCGCCTTGATCATTTCAAAGATCCACGCGGTCCTCTCCGAAGCATACGATTGGACGAGCCGCCGCAATTTTGATCAGGAACCGAACTTCGACGAGCTTGGTCGTCAGACGCTCTCCCGGGCAAGCGTCTGGGAGCCCGCGGAACGGCGCAAGGCCCTGCTCCATGCAATGCATCTCGAATTCAAGTGTACCTCGAAGCCTCGCATCGTCCAGCCCCAATATTCAGCGGTCGGATTCTCAGCCCATCCATAGAGAATACGTTGGAGAACCGGGTTTCATGACAGGGGGGCGTTTTCGTCGATTTTCAGCGGAGCGGAGGTTCGAGTTCAGCGGCGGATCAGGGGGGTCAGAAAGTCGCGCGCCTGGCGGGCGGCGGCGGCCCCCATGTGGCTGTGACGACTGAGTTCGACGTGCACCCCTCCCTCGTAGCCGACGGCGCCGAGAGCGTCGATGATCGGCGGAAAATCCATCGTCCCCTCGCCGAACATCAGGTGTTCGTGCACGCCTTGAATCATATCCTCGATGTGGACGTTGGCGATCCGGGGGCCCCACCGCCGGACGTGGTCGGCGACGGCGCCGGACTCGATGCAGTGAACGTGTCCAAGGTCGACGGTCAGGTCGAACAGGGGATTCCGGACGCGCTGGTCGAGGCGGTCGAAGCGGTCGAACGTATCGATGAACATCCCCGGCTCGGGCTCGAACGCCAGCCGGACCCCGCGCGCCTCGGCGTGGGCGGTCACGGGGCGCAGGCCTTCGACCAGTCGGTCCATGGCGGCCTCCTCGGATGAGCCGTCCCGGAGAACGCCCGACCAGAACGAGACGACGCCCGCATCGAGTTCCACGGCCAGGTCGATCGCGCGGCGGAGGAAGTCGATGCGGACGGCCCGGCGGGCGGGGTCGGGGTCCATCAGGGTCGGGTCGTGCTTGAGCCGGGGATTGAGCAGGTAACGCGCGCCGGTCTCGACGACCCGGCCCAGCCCGTGGCGATCGAGCGACCGGCGGATCGCGGCCGTCTGGCGGGCGAGGTTCGATGGTTCGTCGTAAGGGTCGAGCGCGCCGGCGTCGAGCGTGATCGCCACGCTCTGGTAGCCTTCCTCGGCCAGGAGCGCGACGGCGTCGGCCAGCCGGTGGTGGGCCAGTCCGTTGGTGTTGTATCCCAGGCGCATCGCGGGGG
>CALCIC010000076.1 GCA_937907405.1 uncultured Isosphaeraceae bacterium
CCCCGCGGGCGCCCGGCGTCGTCGTCCAGGGCCGCTTGACCAGGCTGGGGGACGGTCTGGCCTTCGACGTGACTAGCCTGAGCCTCCAGGCCTCGGAGCTGGAACGCTTGAACAAGGCGGTCGGATCGCTCCCGGCCAAGGAGTACGAAAACCGCAAGGCCTGGGCGCGATGGGCCGAGAAGCGAGCCGACGACTTCCAGGACGAGCCACTCAAAAAGCGGGCCCAGGCCGTCGAGGCCGAGGCCCTTCGGATCGAAGCCGTCGCCAAACGGGCGACCGTCGACGCCCCCGACGAATGGCTCAAGCTGGCGGAGGAAGCGCGCAAGCGGAAGGTCCCCGAGCCCGACCCCTCGGCCCTGGCCCACAAGGCGTTTCGAGCCAAGCTCGCCGAAGCGGACTCGGCCGACGAGTTGAAAGCCGTCCAAGCCGCCGTCGAGCGGTTTTTCCCCGAGGCGGGCCAGGATCAAGCGTCGGGCCGCGTCCCCCTCGGCCGCTGGGCTGAAGCCTACGACCAGGACCCCGCCGTCTACCGAACCGTCCCCGCCGAGATCCGTAAGCCTCTCGACCGCCGGCTCTGGGCCGACGTCACCGGAAAAATGCTGGAACGCCAGGCAGCGCGTGACGTTCGGGCGACCCTCGACGTCGTCGCCCAGGCCGAGAGCGTCATCCCCGAACGTCCGGAACTGATCGCCAAACTCGTCGATCAGGCGAAATCCCAGGCGCGGAGCAATCTGCCGGCACTGCGGTATGCGGAGGTCCAGACGATCGCGCAACTGCTTCGAGACCGCGCCCACGACCTGGACGCGGCCCTGGAATTTCAGCGCGACTGGCTGAAAACCCAGCGCGATCGACTGAGCGCCGCCGACGCCGAGGGTCGGATCGCCCTGGCTTCGCGGTACGAAGCCTCGTTGAACGACTCCGAGAGCGCCCGCGAGCTTCTCGAGGAGGCCTGGAAGATCGCCCCCGGCTCCGAGGAAATCTCTCAGGCCTTCAAAACCCGAGGCTACCGACGAGTCGGCGACGACTGGGTGCGCGAAACGCCGCTCGCCGCCCCGACTCAGGACGCCGTCGCCGATGCCTCGCCGTTGGCCGGAATCGACCACGGTCTCCAGGGCAAGTCCCCCGACGAAGTTCGCAACAGCCTGGCCACCGAACCGACCCGCCGGTCGTTCGTCGGAACCAAGGGCCGGCTCATCGAGCAGTGGATTTTCGTCGACACGCGGCAAACCCGCTACATAAACTTCCTGCATTCGCCAGGCGACCTAAAGCCCCGCGTCATATCGGATTACTTCCTCTCGCGCTAGATCCTGGGGGCCCCGTCGCGTCGCCGCGCCCCTGACTTTCTCGACTATTTTTCGCGGCGATTCGATTTTTTCATTGCTTTTTGTCGGCCGGCTTCCAAAATAACGACGATTTCCCGCCTGTTCGCCCTCCTCGATTCGAGAAGCAACGAACCTTCGGCTTGATCCAGGCCGCTGGGCCCACGCGTCTCAATTCTTTAGGACTTTCTTTCGAACGGGCGCCGGAGTCGGGAACCAAAACTGAAAATATTCGTCAAACATTCCACGACGGCGGACGTATTACTCTGGGATCGAGACGCGTCGGCAGCAACGACTTGCCGATGGCGCATAATGTGCTAGTAGTTTGTGGCTGACAGCGGAGACCGGCGTCGCAAGATTCCGACGAGATCACCGAACTCCCCTCGGCCGGACGAAGCATGAGCTATCATCCTGTAGAGATCGCATTCAAGCAGATTCATACGTTCGATCGGCAACCACTGGCGAGCAGGGCTCGCGAGCTGAAACCGCCCGCCCCTCAGTGATTCGCGAAGAACTACACCAGGAGGTGTAATATGGCCCGCAAAGACGCTTTGCTTCGATTGACCTCCCGCTTGATCGCTCGTCGCGATGCGCTTCGCAAGGCGCTGACGGGGGACATCGAGGGTTTTCGCAACTACTCCGATTTGAGCAGCGTGGGCGACAGTATTGATGCGGCCGTCGATTCCGCCAACGACGAGATCAGCTCGCAGTTGGCCGAAATCGAGAGCCGGGAGTTGGGCCAGATCGAGCATGCGTTGCAGCGCATCGCCGCGGGCGTTTACGGGCGTTGCGAGTTCTGCGGCGGCAAGATCAGCGAAGCCCGCCTCAACGCCCTGCCTTATACCAATAGCTGCATCGACTGCCAGCGCGAGAATGAGCGATTGGGTCAGGGGCGTTCGATGGACGCCGAGTCGCAACGTTGGGCGAAGGTGTTCTCCAAGCCCGCCGACGACGGCGAGGGAGACGCCAAGATCAACCTCAGCGACTTCGAGATGGATTACAGCGAATCCGGCCGCTGAGCCCCCCTCGCGACCTCATCGACGACGCCTTCAAGGGCCCCCGGCTTCGCGCCGGGGGCCCTTGAACGTTGATGGCGATGAATACGATGAACCCCGGCGCCCCTTGCACGGTGGACCGCCGTGACTGCGTAGGTTGGCTTCGAGGCTTCGGTGAGCAACGACAAAACCCGCCCAGGACCGACTCTAAGGAAGGACGGTCCTGGGCGGGCTGGTTGATTTGTTTGCGTCAGGACGGGCATCGTCCTGGAAAGCGATCAGCCGCGCCTGCTCAGGGCGAAGCCCGAAAGCCGGCCTGAATCAATACCGGCCGCCGCCGCCGCCGTAGCCGCCGCCGCCGCGGGATCCACCGCCGCCGTAGCCGCCGCCACCGCCGCCATAGCCACCGCCGCCGCCACCGCCGTAGCCGCCGCCGCCGTAGCCGCCGCCCGATCGCGGTTCGCGAGGTCGGGCTTCGTTGACCGTGAGGCGTCGCCCGCCGTGATCCTGGTCGTGCAGAGCTCGGATGGCGTCCTGAGCTTCGGCGTCCGTGTCCATCTCCACGAATCCGAAACCCTTGCTGCGGCCGGTTTCACGATCCGTAATCACCTGAGCGCTCTGCACCGTCCCAAATTGGGAAAAGAGCTGCTCGAGATCGGTGTTGCTGACCCCGTAGGTCAAGTTGCCGACGTACAATTTCTTGCCCAACTTGCAATCTCCTGAGCGTGGACGGGACTACGGCCCTCGTTTTACTTTCTAGGCCGAGACGAAAGGGGCCGGATGGCGGCCCGGTGCCGGCGGGGCGAGAACGGTAGGCGCGAGATTCCAGAAAGGCATCGACGTCGCTAACGCATCCAATCCCAACCAATCTGGATTATACCCCATACATGGGATCTCTCCTAGAAATAATCATCGATTTTCCTGGAAGGGAAGCGACGATCGTCATGCGCCGCAACCCGGCTCCTCACAACCAGCAAGACCAGCCTCTTCGAGCGCCCGTCGATACGCATCCGGAGTGTTGAGATTCCACAACGTCCCGAGCGTCGGGTCGACCGCGCTCAAGGCGTCGGCCGTGACTAACCGCGTCCGCAGTCGGTCGGCAAGCCCTCCCAGTCGGAGTCGGTCCTCATCGAGCAAAAGCCGGATCGCGGCGGCCGCCGGAGCGACTCGATAGAGCGCCGCCAGAGGATGGGCGCGCCCCTCGACGAAGGGGAGGGCGAGGTCGTGGCCGTCGATCGATTTCAACAACGACTCGACCCAGGCGGGTTCCAACAGGGGGGAGTCGACGGCCGTCGCATAGGCGAACTCGACGTCCGGTCCCAGCGCCGAGAGGCCGTCGGCCAGTCCTTGAAGCGGCCCTCTTCCTTTCCTCGCATCCCGGACGACGATCACCGAAGCCGGCACCGGGGGTAACTCCTGATCGGCCGCGGCGACGACCACGACCGGTCGGGCGACGGTCGAGACCAACCGAACCACGCGGCCGAGCAGCGTCTCCGACCCAAACCGCAGCGCGGCTTTGGATCGACCCATTCGCCGACTTTCCCCGCCGCAAAGAACCACCGCGCCGACCGCCATCGCACCGCCCCCCTCGCGCTCGCCGGAGCCCATCGAACCGGATTATACCGACCCTCAATGTGGATCGGCATCAACGCCGAGCGGGGACGCCGAGGTTTCCGGTTCGGACTGTCACGCAGGCGCGGAGGAGGATGGATCGACTTCCAACTTTGACTTGCGTCGTGGCCGGGCTGTATAGTGGTTGAGGAAAAGATCTGACGCGGTTCGTCGATCAGAGCCGTCCAGTCCTCGCCGGACCGCCCGCCGATCTCTCGGCCTGGAGCCCATTTATGCTGACGCGTCCAGCCTCGATGCTCCTCGTGGCGGGCTCGCTTTCCATCGGCCTGGTCATGGGATTTCGGCTGGGGAGGGGGGGGCCCGAATTGTCGGCTCAGGTAGGCGGCGGCGCGGCCGTCACGAGCCGAAGCGCCGTCTCTTCGACTGACGTCCGGCAGGTCAGCCAGGTCCAGCAGACGGACGCCAAGGTCTACGATGAGTTGGCTCGCGAGTACGATCGGTTCAAGCACGTCGATCGGATGTTCGAGCTGGTGTCCAAGGCGGTGGCGCCCACGGGCGTGCACATCGTCACGCAGAAGTCGTCGCGTCACGGCGAGGGCCAACGGCCTCGCAAAT
>CALCIC010000077.1 GCA_937907405.1 uncultured Isosphaeraceae bacterium
GGGCGGCGGAGCAGCCGATCAAGGCCGTGGCCGCCGTCATCGCCATGACCAGCGTGCCGGGCTCGGGGACCGGCGTCGCGGCGAGGGTGTATCCGATGACGTCGAGGTTGCGGATCTCGACGTTCAGGTTCGGCTGAGCCCCGGGCGTGCCGTAGGCGTCCTGGACCCGGTGAACGCCGGTGGTGGCCCAGTCGCCGTAGTCGGCGTTCCCGCCGCCGACCTGATTGAAGTAGACGAGGGGGGTCGCGCCGCCGTCGATGGACAGGTACGACGCCGCGTTCGGGTCGGTCGTGAAGCTGCGGACGCCGTCCCCGGAATAGCGGAACAGGTCCTGGGGCCGTGACAACCGGGGGAAGTTGATGGGGAGATTGAGACCCGAGCCCATGCCCAGGACCTCGTCGACCTCATGCTGCGCCACCGCCTGGAGGTCGTACTTGTGGGGGTCCTGCGGCCCCGTCCGATCCAGGTTCATGATCGACGTGTTCAAGGAGATCGTCGCGTCGAGCCCCCCCGACGTGCTGATCCCGATCGCCCTGAGATTGGGAAGGGTGACCCACATGTTGGTGTTGCCGTCGACCGGGCTGGTCCCCTGGACCGGAAGATGGGCGAGCGCCGTGGCGTCGTCGGGGGAAGTCGCGTCGGTCACGAGCGCCGCGCGGTAGGCCTGGTAGCTCAACTGTTGAATGAAGGTCGAAGTCTGGCCGAGTCCGCTGGTCATTTCCTGGAACTTGACGTTGACGGTGATCGGGTCGGCGAAGAGCGTGTTGTACTGCGCGAGCGCCCCGTTGATCGTCGCCATGATCGTCGCGGCGTTGGGATCGTTCGTGATCGTGCCGTCATAAGTCGGAACGATCACGAGGTTCGCGCGGGCTTCTCCGCCCTGAGACAGCAACGCGGACGTGAGCGCAACGGCGAGCAACGCCCCCCTTACGGATCGCGCGCCCCCTTGAGTTTGATTCCGCCGACGCTGTTGAGTCATTGAATCTCCATTCTCTCGCTTTGATGGACTTCGTGGCATAAGATCCGTTTCAAATCAGTCTCGGCGTCATGCTTCGAGGACGCAAAATATCCGAGCAGGCGCATCGGTTTCAAGCATTCGTCCTTACCATGCCTTAATTTTGAAACATCTTTCATTACAACATGGAAACGGTGCGGCGAATCAACATTGACGTTCATTCACGGTCGATTAAACCCAAATAAATCAAACGGCCGCTCCGAAATCATTCGGACTTACTGCCGGGCGACGGACGCGGTGCGGCTCGTTCCTCCTGGCATGATCGAGAGCGACGAGATTCGGAGCGTTTCCGTCGACCGCGAGCCCCGGCGCCCCCTTTGGAGAACCGCCCCCGCCTCATGAGCGCCGTCGGCGTGGACGTCCCGGCGGGGTCCGAGGATGGCGGCCGTCGGATCCGTTTCTCGAAATCAACCTTGACGATTCTGGCTGTCGCACCAACAATACCGACCGTTCGGTAGCAAACCGTCTTCTGCTCCCGGTTCGTCGTGGTCGAGGCCGACGGCGTCCAGGGAAAGGTGGATCGATGGCGACGTCGACGGAGAAGCCGGGGCCCGGCGAGGTGGCGCGGCACATTGCGCGGGTGGCCGCGCGGTTGTTCGCCGAGCGGGGTTACGACGCGACGTCGGTGCGCGAGATCGTCGAGGCGGCGGGGGTGGCGAAGCCGACGCTTTACTACCACTTCCAGAGCAAGGAAGGGCTCGCCAAGGCGTTGATCGCGGTCCCGCTGGGGGACCTCCTCGAACGGCTCAAGCAGATCGTGGAGACCGAGAGCGACCCGGTCCGTTGTCTTGAGGGGGTCCTTGAGGCCCACTTCGCGTTCTGCCGCGACGACCCCGATCGGTCGCGATTCCTGTACGCCCTGCTGTTCGGCCCCAAGGCGTCGGGCCTGGGCTCGAACACCGAATGCTGCAAGGTCGACCTGAAGCATTGGACGGAGGCGGCGGTGCGGCGTTGCGTGGAGGCCGGGATCATACCGAGCGGCCGGGTCGACGCCTGCATGACGATGTGTCGCGGGATGATCGTGATTTCGACTGTTGATTTCTTGTACGGCGATAAACCTCTCGGCGAGGACCGCGCGCGTGTGCTCGTCGCGGATTTGCTCCGAGGCTTTGACGCTCGTCGCGAACGCGACGGCCGGGATTCCCCCTTATGAAACATCGATACGCGACGATTCTCGCCCTGGGCGCGGGGTGGCTGGCCGTCGGCCAGTCCGGATGCTCGCACGAGGAGGCGAAGGTCCAGTCGAAGGCCGAAGTCGAGGCCAGGCCGGTCCCCGTCACCGTGGCGCCGATGGAGCGGCGCACGGTGGAGCGGACGGTCGAAGCCGTGGGCTCGCTTCGAGGCTGGGAGCAAGTGACCGTCGGCGCGAAGCGGGGCGGCCGGGTGCTCAAGGTCTACCACGACATGGGGGACCGGGTCCGCCCCGACGAGCCGCTGGTCCAGATCGATCCGATCGACGCCCGGCTCGCTTACGACGTCGCCGAGTCGAAGTATCTGGCCGAGCTGGTCAGGCTGGGGATCTCGGCCGAGCAGGCCGACGCGTTCATCAAGCGGTACGGCGTCACCGAGGCGCTGATCCGAGGGGAGCAGGCGGAGGAAGCGATCCGCCTGGCGCCCGCCGTGAGGCAGGGCGAGGCGGCCACGGAGAAGGCGCTCCAGAACCTCACCCGCCAGCGCGCCTTGAGCGCCAGGGGGGCGGGGGCCGCTCAAGAGCTCAGCGACATGGAGAACGACTACAACGCCGCGAAGGCCGCATACGACAACGCCAAGGCGACGGCCCGCAACGTGATCGCCATGGCGGTCGCCAACCGGATCGCCCGCGATCAGGCCCAGCAGACGATCACCGACCTGACCATCCGATCGCCGAAGCCCGAGGTCGCCCCGCCGCGGCCCGACCACCCCGAGGCCACCGTCTACGCCGTCACCCGGCGGTCGGTCTCCGAAGGTCAGATCCTCAAGGAGGGAGAGGCCGTCTACGACTTGATCATCGAGGACCCTCTGCGGCTCTGGACGAGCGTCCCGGAGCGGCACTCCACGACCATCCGGCCCGGTCAGACGGTGCGGGTCTCGGTCGCCGCGCATCCGGGGAGGGTCTTCGAGGGGGAGGTGACGCGGATCAACCCGTCGGTCGAACCGACCAGCCGGACCTTCCAGGTGGAAACCAAGGTCCCCAACCCCGAGGGACTCCTCCGCCCCGGCGGGTTCGCCAAGGCCGTCATCGTCACCGACGCCTCGTCCAAGGCGGCCGTCGTGCCGATCGAATCGATCGTCCAGTTCGCCGGCGTCACCAAGCTGTTCCTCGTCGAGGGGGACAAGGTCCGCGCCATCGACGACCTGGTCCTCGGCAAGGAGGGGGCGGGCTGGATCGAGGTCTCAAGCGGTTCGCTCCCGGAGACCGCGACAGTCGTCACCACCGGCCAGTCCGTACTGGCAGACGGCGCCGCCGTCGTGATCCGCGAGCCGGCGCCCGAGGCCGGGCCGAAGCGCAAGGCCGACGAGGCGAAGCACGAGACCGCCGCTCAGCCGTCGGAAACGATCAAATAAGACGAATACGATCGCCCTTTTCCCGGGGGGCTGACGACCGACACCGATTCGAAGACCCCGCATTGTCAGCCCGAAGCGCAAGCGAGGGTTCGCCTGGCAAGTTTGCGGGGGCGTTGCAGCTCACGTAGGTTGAACCCTCGCTTGCGCGTCGGGCTGACATTGCGAATCCGGTCTCGCCGACGGTGGCGCCGGATGCAGAACGTGTCGGGTCGTCAGCCCGGTGGGAGAGGGGAAATCAAAACGTCGCCGAAGACATGAGTCGTAAATCCATCGCCCCGAGGGTACGAGGCCTCCCATGACGCTCTCCGACGTTTGCATCAACCGCCCGGTGTTCACCTGGGTCCTCGTCGTGATCCCCCTGGTGATGGGGCTCGTATCGTACAACGAGTTAGGGGTGGACCTGTTCCCCGACGTCGACTTCCCGGTCTGCACGATCACGACCGTGCTCCCCGGCGCCAGCGTCGAGGAGATGGAGACGACCGTCACCAAGCCGGTCGAGGACATCATCAACACGGTTTCGGGCATCGACGAGCTGCGGTCGATCACCCAGGAGGGCGTGTCGATCGTCACGGTGCAGTTCCTGCTCTCGAAGAACGGCGACGTGGGGACTCAGGAGGTTCGCGACAAGGTCAACACGATCCTCTCGGACCTTCCCGACGGCACCCAGCCGCCGATCATCGACAAGTTCGACACGGGGTCGATGCCCGTCATGACGATCGCGGTCTCCGGCCGCCGCGACTTCCGCGAGGTCACCGAGATCGCCCGCAGGCAGATCAAGGAACGGCTTGAGACGGTCTCCGGCGTCGGCGCCATCAATTTGGTGGGCGGCCGGATCCGCGCCATGAACGTCATCGTCGACACCGATCGGCTCGCGGGCTACGACCTTTCGGTCGACGACGTCCGCCAGGCCCTGGTCCGCCAGAACCTGGAAGTCCCCGGCGG
>CALCIC010000078.1 GCA_937907405.1 uncultured Isosphaeraceae bacterium
GGGCGGCCTCGCCGGGGACCAGCGGCTGGTCCCCGGCGAGGCCGCCCCCCAGGTCGCCGAGGCGATGGGTTATCCGGTGATCGTCAAGGCGTCGATGGGGGGGGGCGGCCGCGGGATGCGGGTCGTCGAGAGCGCCGACAAGTTCGACGACTCGCTCGAACAGGCCCGCCGCGAGGCCCTCGCGGCCTTCGGCTGCGCCGACGCGTTCATCGAAAAATTCGTCCGCAAGGCCAAGCACATCGAGGTCCAGCTCCTGGGGGACCAGCACGGCGGGCTCGTCCACCTGTACGAGCGCGACTGCTCGATCCAGCGGCGGCATCAGAAGGTCATCGAGATCGCCCCGGGGTACAACCTCGACCCCGCGCTCCGCGACGCCATCTGCAACGCGGCCCTCAAGATCGGCCGGGCGGTCGGCTACCGGAACGCCGGCACCGTCGAGTTCCTGGTCGACGACGAGACCGGGACGTTCTATTTCATCGAGGTCAACCCCCGGCTCCAGGTCGAGCACACGGTCACCGAGATCGTCACCGGCGTCGATCTGGTCAAGAGCCAGATCCTGATCGCGCAGGGCGAGCCGCTGTCGAACCCGGCGATCGGCATCGACGACCAGGCGTCGATCCACACCCAGGGGTACGCGATCCAGTGCCGGATCACGACCGAGGACCCCACCAACAACTTCATGCCCGACTACGGCCGGATCACCCACTACCGATCCTCGGGCGGGCCGGGGCTGCGGCTCGACGGCGGCTCGACCACCTCGGGGGCGATCATCACGCCGTTCTACGACTCGTTGCTGGTGAAGGTGTCGGCCTACGCCCGGCGGTTCGAGGACGCGGCGTCGAAGATGGAGCGCGCGCTTCAGGAGTACCGGATTCGGGGGGTCAAGACCAACATCCCGTTCCTGTTGAACGTGGTCACCAACCCCGTGTTTTTGGCGGGGGGCTGCACGACCCGGTTCATCGACTCGACTCCCGAGTTGTTCCAGTTCGAGGCGCGTCGCGACCGGGCGACGAAGCTGCTGGCGTATGCGGCCGACGTGGTGGTCAACGGCTTTCCGGGCGTGACCCGCGACCCGTCGATGGTGATCCCGGCCGAGCCGCCGATCCCGGCCTACAACCACGGCGAGCCGATCCCCGACGGCTCTCGGCAGCGGTTCAAGGCGATGGGGCCCGAGGCGTTCTCGAAGTGGATTCGCGACCAGAAGCCGCTGCTGGTCACCGACACCTCGTTCCGGGACGCCCACCAGTCGCTGCTGGCGACCCGGCTGCGGACCCGCGACATGCTCCGCGTCGCCGAGGTCTACGCGCACCGTCTGCCCAGGCTGTTCTCGATCGAGATGTGGGGCGGGGCGACGTTCGACGCGTCGATGCGGTTCCTCAAGGAAGACCCGTGGGAGCGGCTGGCCGCGCTCCGCGAGCGGATCCCCAACATCCTCTTCCAGATGCTGTTCCGGGGCTCGAACGCCGTCGGCTACACGAGCTACCCCGACAACGTCGTGATCGAGTTCGTCAAGGAGGCGACGGCCGCCGGCGTCGACCTGTTCCGGGTCTTCGACTCGCTGAACTGGGTGCCCAACATGGCGAACGCGATCGAGGCGGTCCGCCAGTCCGGCGGGCTCTGCGAGGCGGCCATCTGCTACACCGGCGACCTGCTCGACCCCGGACGGCCCAAGTACGACCTGAAATACTACGTGTCGATGGCCAAGGACCTGGAGAAGCGCGGGGCCAACATCATCGCCGTCAAGGACATGGCCGGGCTCTGCAAGCCGTACGCGGCGGTCAAGCTGGTCGAGACGCTCCGTCAGGAGGTCGGCCTGCCGATCCACTTCCACACCCACGACATCGGCGGCGCGCAGGCGGCCAGCGTGCTGATGTCGGCCGCCGTGGGGCTCGACGTCGCCGACGGCGCCTGCGCCTCGATGTCGGGCCTGACCTCGCAGCCCAGCATCAACGCGATCGTCGAGTCGCTCCGGTTCAACGACCGCGACACCGGCATCGACCACCAGGCGCTCATCGACGTCAGCAGGTACTGGGAGGCGGTCCGCAAGCTCTACGCCCCGTTCGAGTCCGGCCCCCGGTCGTCGGCCTCCGACCTGTACGACCTGGAGATGCCCGGCGGCCAGTACACCAACCTGTACCAGCAGGCCGCCGGGTTGGGCCTGGCCCCGCGCTGGCTGGAGGTCTGCGACGCCTACACCGAGGTCAACCAGATGTTCGGCGACGTCGTCAAGGTGACGCCGTCGTCGAAGGTCGTCGGCGACATGGCGTTGTTCCTGGTCGCCAACAACCTGACGCCCGACGACGTGATGGACCCCGACCGTGAACTCGCGTTCCCCGACAGCGTCGTCGAGTTCATGGAAGGCCGCCTCGGCCAGCCCCCCGGCGGCTTCCCCCCGGCGCTTCAGGAGCGCATCCTCAAGGGCAAGCCGCCGCTCACCGAACGCCCCGGCGCGAACCTGCCGCCGGCCGACTTCGAAGCCGCCCGCGCCAAGATCGCCGAGCTGAAGGGGGACGTCGAGCCGGCCGACGTCTCCAATCGCGACGTGCTCAGCTACCTGATCTACCCGCGCGTCTACCCCGACCTCGTCAAGCACGACCAGGCGTATTCCGACACGTCGGTCCTCTCGACTCCGTTGTTCTTCTACGGGGCCGAGCCCGGCGAGGAGAACTACTTCGAGATCGAGCCGGGCAAGACGCTGATCGTCAAGCTTCTGGCCGTGGGAGAGCCTCACGCCGACGGCAAGCGGACCGTCTTCTTCGAGCTGAACGGCCAGCCGCGCCGGGTCAAGACGACCGACCGCTCGCTGGCCTCGTCGGTGATCGAGACCCCCAAGGCCGACCCCGCCGACCCGCTCCAGATCGGCGCCCCGCTGCCCGGCCTGATCGTCCGCGTGGCCGTCGCCGTCGGCGACCCGGTCCGCAAGGGACAAAAGCTGTTCTCGATCGAAGCCATGAAGATGGAGACCACCGTCACCGCCGACCGCGCCGGCCGCGTCGTCGAACTCCTCGCCGCCGTCGGCCTCCAGGTCCAGACCGGAGACCTGCTATTGAAGCTGGATGATAAGTGAGAAGAAAAGGCGTCGCAATCATCCTTCTCCCCCCGGGAGAAGGTGGCCGAAGGCCGGATGAGGGTCACGGGATCTCGGGGGTGCTTTCGCGAGAAACAACGTCCGCAATGGGCTGATGATTGCAGCGGCGTCGCTGAAGGGGAGCGGAGCGATGGCGGGCCAACGTCCGAAGATCGATCCCGAACTAACGCGGCGGGGGCGTGAATTGCGTCGGGAGATGACGATGCCCGAACGCCGACTCTGGTATGCGCTTCGGGATCACCGGCTTGAGGGGTTGAAGTTTCGACGCCAGGTCGTGATCGGTCGTTACATCGTCGATTTCCACAGCCGCGCCGCGAATCTGGTGATCGAACCCGACGGCGACAGCCATGCCGATCGAGGAGCGTTCGATGAGCAACGCCAGACGTGGCTTGAGTCGCAGGGCTTGCGCGTACTCCGATTTTCGAACGACGACGTCCTGAAAAACCTCGAGGACGTGCTTGAAACGATCCTTCGAGCAGCCCGGAAATGACGAGGCCTGAATCTCCCTTCTCCCCCCGGGAGCGGGGGGCACCCCACTTTGTGGGGTCGGGCCGGAACGGCCGGATGAGGGTCGTGGGATTTCGGGATTCGTCTTGCTCACGGACCAGGACTCGTAATGACTCCGACGTCCCTCATCCGGCCTTCGGCCACCTTCTCCCGGGGGGAGAAGGATGATCAGCACCGGCACCTTCAACCCCTGTCTGCAATGACTGAATGGCCGTTCGTGAACGAGGTCTGGAGCTTTGACGAGCTGGGATCGACCAGCGCGGTCGCGCGGTCGATGGTGGAGAGCGGCTCGGGGGTCTTGCCGTTCGCGGTCTGGGCGCGTCGGCAGACGCGGGGGCGCGGGCAGAGGAAGAACGCCTGGTGGTCCGACGAGGGGTCGCTGACGTTCACCCTGGCCCTCGATCCCGTCGCGCACGGGCTGCGGCTCGATCAGGAGCCCCGGCTCGCGCTGGCGACGGCCGTCAGCCTGATCGAATCCGTGGCGGCGATGGGCCTGGTCGACCCCGGCCTCGGCGTCCGCTGGCCCAACGACGTCGAGATCGGCGCGCGGAAGCTCGGCGGCATCCTCCCGGAGCGGATCGAGACCGAGGCCGGCGACCGGATCTTGATCGGCGTCGGGTTCAACGTGGCGACCCGGACCGAGCTCGCGCCCCCGGCCGTCGAGCGGATGGCGACCTCGTTGAGCGCGCTGCAGCCGGCGCCGCTGTCGGCCGAGGCCGTCCCGGGATTCCTCGCCGTGTTCCTCAGGAGGTTCCCGATCGACCTGGCCCGACTGGCCGCGGACGACTCCGGCCTGGCCGACAGGTGGGCGCGGCTCGACCTGCTGCGGGGCCGTCCGATCCGCGTCGCCCTCGGTCCCCGAACCCTGATCGGGACCGCCCGGGGTATCGACTCCCAGGGGGCCTTGAT
>CALCIC010000079.1 GCA_937907405.1 uncultured Isosphaeraceae bacterium
GTCGAACAGCCGGTCCCAAGTCGCGACGGCCGGGGCGCAGGGATGTGAATGCCAATGGGTGAGCAGCCTCTCGTTACTTGAGGGCCGCATTTTGCAAGGATCGCCTCAAGTGGTCAACCCCGAAACGACGACGAGCCTAGGCGCGACCCGCGGCGGCGTCCAGGGAGGCCGGGCCGTGGCTTCGGGTTGATTCCGGGCGATAATAGAATCAGCCGTCGGGGGGGGCGGCGAATAAAAGCCGAGGGAGCGACGTCTTGTTCTTTGGTAGGAGATCGTATGCTCGAGGCCCCGACGATCGCGCCGATCACCGATGAAATCCTGGTTCAGCGCGCTCGGTCGAGTGACTCGGCGGCGCGCGAGGAGCTGTTTCAGCGGTATCGGAGCGACGCCTACCGGGTGGCCTACCGGCTGCTGGGCAACGAGCACGACGCGCTCGACGTGGTTCAGGAGTCGTTGTTGAAGGCGTTTTCGCGACTGGCCGATTTCGACGGCCGCTGCGGATTTCGTTTTTGGCTGCTGCGGATCGTCACGAATTCCGCGCTCGACTGGGGCCGAAGCCGGAAACGGAAGCGGCTGGTCGGCCTGGACGAGCGGAATTCGGACGCGGCGACCCACGACGATCCGGCGCGACGGCTCCGCCAGCAAGACCTGAGACGAGCCCTCGACGAAGCTCTGTCGCGGCTCTCTCCCAAGATCCGCACGACCTTCGTCCTGTTCGCCGAGCTCGGGATGAGTTACAAGGAGATAGCCGAGACCCAGGAAGTCCCCATCGGGACGGTCATGAGCCGGATCAACGCGGCCCGCGAGAAATTGCAAGCGGCGCTCGATTTCGACCAGCTCAAGGGGCTCGACTGAGAAGTTTGGAGAGGATGGGAACGATGAGTGGCGACGAAGTAACCCGCGATCCGGCCGGTCGGCTCGACGCCCTGTGGGAGGCGACTCGTCCGGTCGAGCCCACGACTCAGGATTGGGATCGGGTCTGGGGGGCGGTTTCCGCCGACCTGGATCGGCGTAAGGACCTGATCGTTCCGGGGCCGACCTTCGGTTTCGGGCGTCGCCCCCTGGCGGTCGCCGCCGCCGCGACGGCGGTCGTGCTGGCCCAGGCCGCGGCGATCCTGCTGGCCGTCAGCCTGTCCTGGCCGACGACCGACGGCGGGCCCGCGGCGCCGGCTCGGAATCAGGTTGCGACCGCCGAGGTGCGGATCGAGGAGGGGCAGTTCGTGTTGATTCGCTCGAACGCCGACGCGGTGCGGACGATCGACCTGACGTCGCACCTTGGGGCCGGCGGGGTCGACGCCTGGTATCTGGCCTACAACCTCCTGGAAGCGATGACGAACCCGGTCGTCGCGATGTCGGAGTAAGCTTCTCGTGCCCACGCCCCGACGGCGCGACTACACGCTCTGGTTCCAGATCGCCCTGGTCGTCGTTGGAGTTTCGGTCTCGGCCCTGGTCGTGACGCAGCGGCTGCGGAGCCGGTACGCGGCGCCGGCGCTGAGGCCCGGTCCCGCTCCCCCCCCGGCCGCCCCCTCCGCCCCGATCCTTGACGACCCGGACGCGGCCCGGCAGGTCACGGTGTTCGCGATCCGGGCGACTCCCGAA
>CALCIC010000080.1 GCA_937907405.1 uncultured Isosphaeraceae bacterium
TTCCTTTTCGAGGTCGCGCTCGTTCGTCACGGCGCATCGGGTGACGGCGTGTTCGTGGGCGACGATCGGATGCAACGACCGCGCGATGCCAAGCTGCACGGGGCCGCGGACCTGTCCGCAATTCACCTCCGTGGTCATGACGGCCCCGAAGGCGCGGATGTCGAAGAAATTGCGACACATCCAGGCGGTCAACTCGCGGGCCTTATTTACGTCCTTGGGGAGCTTGTCCTTGTCTTTCGTCGCCTTCGGCTCGACCTCCTTCCAGGCCCGGTCGTGCTGGCGGTTGAGCACGGCGCGCTCCTTGACATAGATCTCGTACGGAGGTTGCTCGCCGTGAGCGATCCCCACGTAGTTGCGGACCTTGCGCTTGAGGCAGACGTCGGTGACGAGGCCCTGGCCGGTCTCGGCGTCGAGGCGAGGCAGGTTGCCGGCGTCGGGGTCGCCGTTGGGGTTGCCGTCGGTGATGTCGAAGAAGTAGACGAAGTCGTAACGGTTTGCGAGGGGTTGGCCGTCGGCGGTCGATTCACTCATCAGTCGTCTCCTTGACGTTCTCGGTCTTGCCGGTGAAGAAATCCTGGCGTTGGTGGTAATAGGCGATGTGGAACAACCCTTGCTTTTCCAAAGGGAAGTGGGCCGGGAACCGAGTGATGCGGCCGCAGATCTCGCCGATGAGCTTCTCGCGGTTGACGCGCCGGCCCGGGATCTCGATCTTGTTCAGGTGATGCTGGTGAAGCCGCATGAGTCGCGGGAAGACGCTCGCGGGGGTGGCGCTTGCGGCGCCGAAGTAGCGATCCTTGATGGTGCTGTTGAGCTTTCCCTCGGTGGCGTCCTCCTGGGTTTTCTCCAGCGCCGCGAACAGACGGCCGAGCTGGTACGCCTCGTCGGGATGGTCTTTGTTTAGCGCCACGGGCACCTCCTTTCCGCGATTGCGAATAAGGTAAGCCTTGATGATGGATGCTCGGCGATGATTGATCGTCGAGTCGGAACGAATCCGGCGAACGACCGCGCCGAGCAGTGCCTGGGGGTACGACCTCCCCCCGAGCACCGCCCGCGCGATCTCGCCGGAGAGATGGGCGATGTACTTTTTCTGGGAATCGGAAGTCATGTTTCTGGGCATGACTTCCGAGACCACCCCCCGGATCATGAGAGGCGGATCGCCCGGCCGATCTCCGGTCGTCTCCAGATCCGACGCATGGCGCGCCAGGCGTTCGGCGAACTGCCGGACGGTGCCCGACATCCAGAACCGGACGTTGAGGCGGCTCGCGTTGGGCGAGAGGCCCAGGACGTGGAACGGCGCCTCCGGGTCGCCCACGTGCTCCGCCAGCCGTCCCTGTCGAGCCGCCTTAAGAAAGTCCTTCAGTTGATCGATGGTCTTGCCGTGCTCGGCGGCGACTTCCTTTGTTTTCGGGACCGACTCGCCGAACAGTCCATGAAGCGCGGCCTCGGCCTTCGCGGCGTCGGCGCGATCGGACCAGAAGACGACGGTGGCCTCGCCGATCGCGACTCGGCGGTCGTCAGAGGCGAGCAACCGTTTCAGCGCCGTCGTGTAGCGAAACGCGTCGACGACTCCGACGGGCGCGTTGTAGCTCTGCGACTTGCCGTAACTTTCGAACGCGTCCGCATTGAAGGAAACGATCGCCGCGCCCATCGTCTGGGCGCCGGTCACCCCCTGGATCAAGGGATGGAGCCGCGCGAGCGGGCCATGTTCGCCGTCGATCAGCGAGCTTCCGCCGTCTCCTCCCTTCTCATCGCCCTCGGCGGCCAGACGGCGCAGCCAGGCGGCTTTCACGGCCTCGCTCTGATGAACGTACCCCGGCCGGTTGCGGACTCTGAAGACGACGTTCAGGCCGGCCGTTTCGGTCCAGTCGGCCAGCGCGTCGGCCTGCTTGGGATCCCAAGCTTCGAGGAACCGGCAGAGCGCAACGAACGACTCGTCGTCCTTCAACTCCTCGCGGAATGAAAGATGAAAAGCACGGAACTCGTTGAACATCTCCGAGACGCGCTCGGGATTCCCCTTGTCGTCCCGACCCAGGGCGTATCCGGTGTTGTCCCAGCAGAAGAACGGCTTGAAGCCCTTTCCTGACCGTCCGCCGCGGTCGGGGACGATCCGCGTCGTGGGAATCGGCTTGCCGCGCTCGGTGCGTTCTCGAACGTCCTCAATCGCGAAAAACGCACCATCGGTTTCAAGAACCACCTGGAAATGAATCTTCTCGGCGCTGAAGCCGAAGCCGGCCACCATCTGATTCGGGTCGGCCTCAAGCCGATTGTAGTAGCCGACGAGGGCCGACAGGGGGCCGCCGAAAGTCTGCGTCACGACTTCACCCCCTCGCCGGCCAGGGGCGGGACCTGGATCGCGCCATCGCGCATCACCGCCCGAAAGAACCGCGGCGTCATGTCGTCGTCGAAGTCGACGTCGTGCAGCATGTATCCCAGGTCGCGCTCGCCTTTCAGTTCGGGATCAACCGGGGGAAGCGGCTGGCCCTCCTCCACCAACTCGAAGTCGGCCGGAAACTCGCGGCAACCGAGATACGGGCGCTGAAAACAACGACCGCCGCGAGCCCGACGGTTGAACTGATCGAGATGCTTGGCGACGTTGTCATCGCCCGCAACCACGTCGAAACGGGCCTCGATCACGTAGCTTACGTCGCGGAGGATGGTCGCCGCGCGCTGCTGGCGGTCATCCTCGACGTAGAGCCCGAGGCCCCCCCGACCTCCCTTCATCGCGCCGCGGACGGACGCGGCGGGCGTCTTGCTAGCCACCTCGTTGCGCCGGAGCGACGTGAAACGAATCGGCCTGAGCACATGAATGCGAAGGATGTTCCAGCGGATCTGCGGCTTCCAGTAGATCGCCTCGACGACCCCCCGCGCGGCCGACGGCGTTATCACGTCGTAACTGACGCGCTCCACCTTCATTTCGGGCCGTGTGAAGCACGCGAAATCAGACCATACATATAGTCGTATGCTCATAAATGAATCATCCTGAGTCCGGATGAGGAATTCAAGACCGCCTGAACCTGGCGAGAGAGACTGGATGAGGCGTTCTCAAGCGTCGAGAGTCTCGCACGACGGTGATTCAGCGTCCCGCGCGATTGCGGCTTTTCGATGCGAAACCTCGCTTATAACAGCCTGGTCGACACAATGCAACCAACAAGCCTGGCTGTCCATGGTGGATGTCATGTGGATTGCGTTGATTCAAGGCGTGGAGTGGATCTTGGGGGCGAAAATACTTCTCATAACGTCTACCGCTCGACGGTTGGGTGGCAGCGGCTGAATGCCGCTGCCACCCAACCGAACGGCTAGACGCCTGGTTCACCCTTGAGTGGACGGCGGCGCGTGGCTCCGACAAGCCCACGCTTTCGTGCATCAGCAAGCGCCCACCAGCAATCATGGCGGGAACAGTCACGTCCGATCTCGCTCACGTATCGAGCATAGATCGTCTCGAAAAGCGGTGTGTACGGCAGCCGATCAAGCGGTGCGGCAATCTCGCGAGCCAGCCGCGCGGCGATCTCGACCTCTCGTGCGATGGCCATTAATGCTCCTTCCTAAAAACGAATCGGCAGATTCAATTCACGCGAAGACCTTGAATTCTGCTGGCTGAACTGTATGGTTGTCTAGGGATCGGATCAAGCGGCCACCGCAAGCTTTTTCCGAATTCCTTGCGTCACTCGCGATAATGCGAGTGTGGGTTGAAACGCGTGGAGTGAGTCTGCACGGCAAGAACCTCTTGGGGGCGGGTCTTCGGACTCGCCCCTGTTCACTTCCAACTGCCGCAAGATCAATCGCGCGACCTCATAAACTCAACCACTCGACATCCAGCCCAACGATGTCGAACCGGAGGCCGAGTTTGGCGTCGTAGGCGGCGGAATTCGCTAGGTAGTAGCGGCCGTGGCGTTCGAGGAGGGCCTGATTCTCCCGCAGGGCGGCCAGCGCACTGTTGTAGACGCCCACCACGTACCGCTGGGCCGCGCGATCGAACCGGCGGAGTTGCTGAGGTTCGGGCGGCTCGCGCATGTCGTGGAGTTCGGCGATCAGGGCTTCCCCGCGAGGGCCGTGAGGGACGAGGACGGGCGTCTGGGCGTCGTCGATCAGACGGTAGGCTTCGGCGGCCTCGCGGAACTGGTGGTGCAGGCAGTCTCCGTCCTCGCCGCCGAAGCAGCGCATGACGCTTCGCCCGTCGCGGCCTCGATCCCAGCCTCGGCCGTCGTCGCCGCCTTGATGCCAATAATGAAGGCGGAAATAGGCTTCGATGGCTTTGGGGTCGAGCAGGTCGCCCCCGTGGTCGGGCGCGACATCCCGGAAATACGCCGCGGCGATCTCAATCGAGCGCGCCGATCGGTACGTCTTGTAATCATAATCGAAGACGACGACCTCCCCCAGCCGAGGGCGGTCCTGGCCATCGCGGAGTGTCCCCTCGCGGTTGCATCGGCCGGCGGCCTGGGCGACGGAATCCAGGCCCGCCGCCGCGCGGAGGACGACCGGGAAGTCGACGTCCACTCCCGCTTCGACCACCTGGGTCGAGATCACCCGGCAACGCATGCGTTCTTTCAGCCTGCCGCGGATCGTTTCCAAGACCTCGCTTCGATGCCGCGCGCACATCAGGGCGCTGAGATGCAGCGCGTCGGGATCGTCGAGCGACCTGAACAGATCGGCGGCATGATGGCGCGAGTTGACGATGCAGAGGACTTGCGGCTCGCTCCTGAGTCGCTCGACGATCGCATCGTTCGAGAGCGCGCCGACCGACTTCACCTCCGTTCGCCGCAACGTCTGGTGGAGCGCTCGAGGATCGTCGATGATCGGTCGGACGCCTTCCAGGCCGATGGGGAACTGGTCGCGCTTCTCGATCGCCGGTTGTGTCGCGGTGCAAAGAACGACGGTCGCGCCGTAGTTGCGCACCAACTCCTCGAGCGCGGCCAGCGTCGGAGCGAGCAGGTTCGGGGGCAAAGCCTGCGCTTCGTCCAGGATGACGACGCTTTTGGCGAGCCGATGGAGCTTCCGACATCGCGAGGTCCGGCTCGCGAACAGCGACTCGAAGAGTTGCACGTTCGTCGTCACGACGAGCGGCGCGTCGAAGTTCTCGGCGGCGAGCCGAGAGCGGTCGGACTGCTTTTCCGGGTCGTCGGGTTCGAGGTTGCTGTGATGTTCAAGCACCTCGCTCCGCAGTTCGTCGCCCAGGGCGTCGCGGAAGACATCGGCGGTCTGCTCGATGATGCTCGTGAAGGGGATCGCGTAGACCACGCGCCGCAGGTCGTGCTCGGCGGCGTGGGTTAGCGCGAACGCCAGCGAGGACAGGGTCTTGCCACCGCCGGTGGGGACGTTGAGCGAAAAGAACCCCGGAGCGAGCTTGGCTTTCTCACGACAGGTCGCCAGCACCTCCCAGCGGAGTTGGTTGACGGCCGTGACGTTGGCCAGTCTCCGCTTGTCGTCGAGATGTTCGTCGAGGCGGGCGAGTAGGCGGGCCGGCGACGCTCCGGCGTCGGGGCGTCGCGACGAGCGATCGGGGCTCATGAACCATTCCGTCGCCAGGAAGTCGGCGTCGACCAGGCACGAGAAGAGCATGCGGGTGAAGAACCCGATGACGAAGGAGGCGCTCCGTCGACCGCCGCCGGGGTTGAGATTGGGCATCGGCGGCAACGGCCTGCCGAGCAGGTCGGCTGGCGCCGCGTCAATCGGATCCACTCGTTTAGCCAGTCGCATCGCCAGGCCCGAGGCGCCGCCGACATTATCCGGCAGGCCCGCGTGGTGGCCCGCGATGCAATACGCGAGGAGGACGCCCAGCGGCGACGACGGGCTCCGAACCGCCGCGTGCTGCGCGCCGGCCGTCGAATGGTCGACCTTGCCGAGAACCTCCGACCCGTGCACCGGATTGCGGACGCCCGCGCCGGCGGCGAGGTAGTCCTGGAACGCCTTGCTGTATTTCCCGAGGTCGTGCCAGAGCCCGAGCAGGCGGCCCCATTCTTCGGCGCCGAAGGCTTTCGCGAACTGCGAGGCTCCCGGAAGCGCGTCGCCTTCGCCGTCGGCCACGCGTCTCGCGTGGTCAGACATCAATTCCCAATCTTCCCTGCCGTGGGGCGGCGGGAGTGAATGCGCGTAGTAGTATCGGACTTCCGACGCCATGATTCGCCTCGCAAACCCCTTCCAGTGCAAAGACGCCCCGTGCTTTTCATTAACTTACGCCACAATCGACCTTTGGTGGGCTCGCTCGCATAAAAGGTCGCCCGGCCCTCCGAGTCGAAGGCTGTTTTTCGACTGGACCGCCAGGGCTTCGGGCGAATCTTCCTCTCGCAAAGTTCAGCCGACCTCCGTGTTTGGGCGAGTGGGGAAAGTCGATTCGCTTGATATCCGTCCGCGCCTGCTCGGGCGGGAACGCCATGTAGAACGCTCCTCAGGACACCGAGACGGCTGCGTAAAGGGCGGGGTGGTGGCATCGCTTGCTCAACGTTCCTCGCCACGGCACCCAACGCCGCCATCGCGGAAATTCACGGATCAGTCTCCATTCTATGCAACTAAGTTACATACTACTCAGTAGTGGGCAACCGTGGTCCAGGCTCTTTCGGGGCGAGACATTGACCAGGCCGAACCAGCCTCGGACGGTCAGCTCCGATCGACTGCCGGGGTTCGTCCGACTTGGGTCGTTCGACAGGGATTGGTCGGACCTCGGCATGAACGACGACGACCTCCGGGCTCTGGAGTTGGCGATCGTCGACCGGCCCCCGATCGGCGTCGTCGTGGAGGGGATCGGCGGGCTCCGCAAGATGCGATTTGCGTCGCCTCGGGGCAACCGGGGAAGAGCGGCTCGATTCGGGTCTGCTTCGCCCTGTTCCCGGAATTCGGGATGGTCTTCCTCGTCGTCGTTTTCGGCAAGAACGATTGGTCCGACCTGGACGCGTCGGAACGGGTCGCGGTAAAGCAGTTGCTGGTCGAGTACGAAGCGGCCTTGAGAAAGAGGGGAGGTCGGTCGTGAGCAAGATCGGCGAAAAGCTCATTGCGGCCTTCGAGGAAGGATTGCAGGCGATCAAATCCGCCGATCCGCTGGACGAGCGCTTGACGATCCGGCACTACGCCGTGCCCGATGAGCCGAGCGAGTACGACGGCCCAGCGATTCGGGCGGTTCGGGACCGCTACGCGATGAGCCAGGGGCTTTTTGCGAAGTTCCTCTGCGCGTCGCCGGGGACGGTCCAGGCGTGGGAGCAGGGCCGACGCCGATCGCCCGCCGCCTCCTGGACGAGATGACGGCGAACCCCGATCACTACCGGGCGCGGTTCGCCCAGATGGCGTCGCCCAGGACCAAGCCGCGTCCGGGGGCCGGGAAGGCGAAGACCCAGGCGACGTGAGCGCGAAGGGCGGGGGACTGCCGGCGACCCGACGAGCATGGCCTTCGGTCGCGTGAGCGAGCGAAGCCCGCGGGGTCATGACCACGGGCCTTCTCTATTTCGAACGCGCGGAGCTGCGGACTTGTGAGGAAGCAGTCAAGCGCCCGCCTTGCGGTGCGGCTTCGGCGAGGGCTTGCGGGCCTTCTTGACGCCCCGCGAGAACTGCCCGATCTTCATCTCTCGGTCGGGGAACAGGGCCCTGATTTCGAGCGTCCCGCCCATGGCTTCGACGTAGTCCCGCAGCGTGCTCACCCGTACGTCGGTGCGGCGTTCTAGCTTGGACACCGCACCTTGCTCGACCTGAAGCTTGTCGGCCACGGACTTCTGGGATTGCTTGTAGGCTTCGCGCATCTGCCGCAACGTCACGGCGTAGGCGAGTTCCTCGGTCCGCGCCTCGACGGCGGCTCGACGATCCTCGGGAAGGTCGTTCAAGAAGTCTTCCAGGCGGATGGCCATGGTTCGCCTCACGGTTTCTTGTTCTTCAGTCTTTCGAGATGCCGCCGGAACCGCTCGTCGGCGATCGGGACGTTCGTCTTGTACCATCTCTTGTCGCCGGCCTTGCAGCCGCCAACCAGCAGGACGGCCTTCCGCTCGGGATCGAACGCGAAGAGGATCCGCCAGGGGTCGCCCCTGTACTGAACCCGCATTTCCTTCATGTTGTCGAAGGTCGACGCCTTGACGTGGTCGACCTGGGGCCGGCCCAACTGCGGCCCGAAGTCCCTGAGCAGTCCGGCGTGGGCAAGGATTTCGGCCTGCACGCCCGCGTCCAGGAGCGTGAGCCAACTCGCGAAGTCGTCGTCCAAAAGCACTTCCCAACTCATGGACGCCGTCTTTCCGTTCATGGAATATATTCCGCGAAAGGAAAGTCGTCAAGGGGCCCTGGCGGCATTTTACGCCTGCTCAGCGAGCCGCCATCGCGAACGAAGAGTATCGCGAGCGGATGAGCGAGGGCGGCAAGACGACGGGCAGGGGGCCGCGACCAAGGCGCCTTTCTCGGCACCGGTCCGACAGCCGCAGACGATCCTGGTGAGCTGGAGGGTGGGCATCCACCCATTGTAACCGACTGCGCCGACTTCCTTGGCGCGTTCGCCGTTTGGGGCCACGCCGCGATGCGGGTCGACGCGGGTACGAACGTATTCGGCCACGACGCGCACGAGGTCCAACGCTATCAGAGTGGCGATCAACTCGAACGTCGATCCGACTTGCGCCGAGGTCGGTGTTTTTTTCTAGGCTGGCAAAACTCGCTTGTGAGGGGTGATGTAAGTCGTTTGGCGATCGTCAGAGGGCCGACCGATAATTCAGGGGTTACGTCGAACTCAAGCGAGTTTTGCCAGCCTGGTTGGCTCATGTTCCGAGATTGGTGGTCACCCCGCTCTAGATGTCGGGAGGCCGATCCAGTCGACATGGGCCAAATCCCTCAGCAATCAGGATTTACGACGCCGACCTATCGCGTCGTCCAGGTAGGGGATCCCACACCCGCCACCTTCTTCGGGACATGAGCCGATCGTCGCCTCCACCACCAAGGCGGCGGGGGGGCCGAACGCCTTCAGCGGCGCCGTGAACATCGACCCCTCCGCCCTCTATTCCGACGGGTTCGGCAAGGCGTGGGGTCTGACCACCGATTGGACCAGCGTCTCCGCCTACTCGGCCGGCGGTTCGCTGGGCAAGGGCTTCGTGAACCTGTTCCAGCCGACCGTGCACACGACCCCCGACGGCGTCATGATCGTCAGCTCCGCCACCGACGTCGACTGGTTCGACTCCGACGGGACGGGCGGCTACGTCCCCAAGTTCTTCGGCCAGGACACGCTGGTCGTCGCGGGTTCCGGAGGGACGAGCGAGTACGTCTTGACCGACGCGCAGGGGAACGTCGCCCGATTCTACGGCCCCGGCGCGTCGGCGTCGTTGACGGGCAAGTTCAAGTCATTCACCGACCCCTTCGGCAACCAGGTGACGACGACCTACAATGGCGCCGGCCAACTCACGGACGAGGAACGAACAGACGGCGCCGTCACCGAGACTTACGAGTTCACCTACCTCCCGTCGGGCGTCAACGCCGGGCTCATGTCGGAGGCGACGCTCAAGCGATCCAATGTGCTCGTCCGCAGCGTCGACTTCACCTATTACGACGGAACCGCGATCGGCGGCAACGCCGGCGACCTCCAGCTTGAGACGATCAAGGACGGATCGGGCGCGCCGATCGACGCGTCGTATTTCCGGTACTACACGACCGACGGCGGCACGGGCTACGCCGACGGCATGAAGTACGTCTTCCACGAGGAGGCCTACGCCCGGCTGACGGCGGCCGGGGCGGCGCTGGGGTTCAACCCGCTCACCGCCTCCGACGCGACGATCGCCCCCTACGCCGACAGCTACTACGAGTACGACTCCGACCATCGGGTGACGAGGACGGACGTCCAGGGGGCCGGCTGCTCGTGCGGCGGGTCGTCGGGAGCGGGCACGTATACGTACGCGTATGCTTCCAGCCCGTTCACTGGAATCGCCGACGGCGACTTCAACGTCTGGCGGTCGAAGACGGTCGAGACGCTGCCCGACGGCAACCAGAACGTCTACTACTTCAACTTCGCGGGCGAGCCGATCCTCAAGGCCTTCTACGACGTGAACGACGACGCCGACCCGTCGCTCGCGGGCAAGGTCTGGGCGACCTCCTACCGCTACGACGACGCCGGGCGGTTGATCATGACGGCCCAGCCCTCGGCCGTCGCGATCGCGGACTTTACGCAGTTGACGGCCGCCGAGGCCAATTCCGACCTCGTCGGCTTCAACGCGTCGGCCGGCTCCTACCAATACCTGGCCGCCTCGACCGGCGTCGTCAACCTCTACGAATACGCCGCGGCCACGACGGGGGGCGACGTCGCCGGCTACCTCAAGGCCGACTGGATCAAGAACGGCTACGGCGGAACGGCGATCCAACTCGACGGGTTCACGTACGCCAGCCACGCCGACGCCAACGGCGCCACGGTCCATCCGCTCGCCTCCTCGACGGTGTACGGCGAGACGGACGGGACGGGCGCCCGGACCACGAGCTACGCCTACACGTGGTACGGGGCCACCAACCAGGTGTATTCGATCTCCGTCTCCCTGCCGGTCGTCGGCTCGTCGCAGAACGGCCCTGGATCGGCCGACGTGGAGACGACCTGGTACGATTCGTACGGCCGGCCGACCTGGTTCAAGGACGCCGACGGCTTCATCACGTACACCGGGCGCGACGTCGGCACCGGGGCCGTGGTCGAGACGATCGTCGACGTCGACACGACCCGGACCGGCCTGGTCGACCTCCCCGCCGGGCTCGCGACGCCCGTCGGAGGCGGCCTCCATTTGATCTCGACCTACCAGGTCGACGGCCTGGGACGGACGACGCGGGAGATCGATCCGACCGACCGCGTCACCTACTGGGTCTACGACGACCCCGCGCACGAGGTCCGCGCCTATCGCGGCTGGAACGCGACCACCGGTACGACGACGGGGCCGATCGAGGTCGTGCGGTACGACCCCGGTCGCGCCTTCTTCGAGACGTTCACGATGGCGGCGACGCCGGACAAGACGGGCGCCGCCGGCAGTTACGTCCCCACCGGCGTCGAGGCCGTGTCGAACCTGCGGTCGCTCTCCAGGACGCTGTACGACAAGGGCGGGCGCGTGATCGAGGTGGACGACTACTTCGACCTCGACGGCATGACCTATTCCGCGACCACGCCGAAGCTGGGTACGGCCGGCGTCAACTACTACGCCGCCACCTACGGGTACGATTCCCGGGGCCGGACGTCGCGGATCGTCGACGCCGTCGGCACGATCACCTCGTACAAGTACGATTCGCTCGGCCGGCTCTCGACGACCTCCGTGGGGACGAGCGACCCCTACGACGGGAATCCCGACTCCAACATGAAGGTCGTCGCCGCCTACCAGTACGACGGCGGCGGCGCGGTCGGCGACGGCAACCTCACCACGTCGACCGCCTACCCCGACGGCGAGTCGACGGCGAACGACCGCGTCACGCGGTACGCCTACGACTGGCGGAACCGGCTCGTCGCCGTCAAGGGGGGCGTCCAGTCGACCGAGGGGACCGACGTCCAACGTCCGCTGACCTACTACGAACTCGACAACCTCGGCGAGGTCGCGTCCGTCTCGCTGTACGACGGCGACGGCGTCGCCGTCTCGTCGTCGAAGCCGGCCGAAGGCTCGCGCCGCGCCTACACGGAATACGCCTACGACGACCAGGGCCGGGTGTACGATCAGAAGACGTACTCCATCGACCAGGCCACCGGCGCGAAGACCTCCACCAACTACCTGTCGACGTCGAACTACTACGACCATCGGGGCTACCTAATCGCCAGTCGCCAGCCCGGCGGCCTGGCGTCCAAGGCCCAATACGACGGGGCCGGCCGGATCGTCGACTCGGCGTCGACCGACGGTGCGGGCGGGACGACCTGGGCCGCCGCCGGGTCGCTCGCGGGCGACCACGTCTTGACCGAGACGCGGACCCAGTACAACAAGGCGGGCGACCCGATCCTGGTCACGAGCCTCGACCGCAACCACAACGCCGGTGCCGCGACCGGTCCGCTGTCCCACATCGGCGCGGCCGTCCCCGCGGCCGACCCGGGGTTCGAGGACGCGATCGTCGCGCCGGGCTCGTACGTCGTCAATTCGGGAGGCGTCGTCGCGGGCTCGTCCTGGACGTTCGCCGGCACGTCGGGCGTCTCCGCGAACGGCTCCGCCTTCACGTCCGGCAACCCGAACGCCCC
>CALCIC010000081.1 GCA_937907405.1 uncultured Isosphaeraceae bacterium
GATGAAAAGTCGGATTGCGCCGGATGCGCCGTCGCTTTTCTTTGTGTATTTTATCTGTTTCGCCGGACCCCGACGACCGTCATGATTGTTGACGTAACTTGTTGGTACAAAAGGTGAAGCGGGTTCAAGGCCGGTCCTCTCGTTGTCGATACAAAGGGTGACTCGCTGAGGGAATAGAAGACCTCAAACGAGAACTCGGGAGCACCGAAGTTTGGTGGTGTCGATCCCACGGGGAGGCCGCAAGGTCTCGGGTCCCGGGAAGACCTCGACCGAGGTGTCGACGCCATGGACGACCGAACGTAACAGGGACGAGCGAAACGGCCGGCCGGAATCGCCGCCCTCGATCATTAGTCACTCTAGGAGAGTAGTCTCCCATGTTGAAGCCCTTGACGTTGAGCCTGAGCTTCGCCTTCGCGCTCGGTTTCTGCAGCGTGAGCATGGCGGGTGGATTTGACAGTGGTTGCTCGACCTGCGGCCTGGCCTCGGGCCAGGGCGGACCGATCGCCAGCGCTCAGAGCCCCTACATCGCCACCGATTGCGACGGCGGCGACGCCTGCGGCCGCAAGAAGTGCAACCTCTTCGGCCATCTCGGCGGTAAGCTGGACGGCCTTCACTGCAAGCTTAAGGGTATGCTTCATCCCCCAGTGACCTACGAGTGGGTCCTGAAGAAGAAGCGCCTCTGGGGCCACAAGAACAACGATTGCAACACCTGCGAAGGCGGTGTTGAGACCGTCTACCCGACCAGCCAGGTCGTTCCCTCGGGACAGGGCTATGCGGCTCCTTCCGGCCAGGGCTACACGGCCCCTTCCGGTCAGGGCTACTCGGCTCCTTCCGGCCAGGGCTACACGGCTCCGGCCTACGGTGCGGGCCAGCACGCCTATCAGTCGGGTTCCGCTCCGACCATCGCCTCGGTTCCGGCCGAGATGACCCCGGCCTTCGGTGCCGAGGAAGCTCCTCCGGCTCCGGAAGTCCGGAACTCCGGCCTCCTGCTGCCCACCCCGGCCGGCGACTGAGCTGTGCCGAATTGAGCTAAGCGACTCACCCGGCTCCTCAATCGGATCGGATCGAATCGCCGACTCACACGACGGACCTCGCAACGCACCCGCGTTGCGAGGTCCGTCGTCGTTTCGGCGTCTTCCGTCCTCCGCCCTCCGAATCCGTCCTCCGCCCTCCGAATCCGTCGGCCGCGATTGACAGGCCGGGCGGAATGTGGATAACACGTTCGCCGCGGGATGCGCATGGCTCCGCTGAGTCCAAGGATGGGCCGTCGGCGTCGCGCTTCGGGCCGCATCAGGGTTGTTCCAGGGAGGGTGGATGTCGACCTTCGGACTCGATTTTCCCGGTCTGACTCCGGGGCGTCTGCTTTCCTGGCTGCGCGCCCGTCGCAAGGCGTTGGCCGGCCGATCCGCGACGCTCCGGTGGAGCGTGGTCGCCCTGGCCGTGGGAGGGCTCTCCTTCGTCGGCTATCTGGCCGCCTCGGCCCTTACCCCCGAGGGGACGACGTACCTGGGATCGGGCCGTCGCTATTCGTCCGACGACCTCCTCAAGATCACCCGGGAACTCGACAAGCAGCGCGTCCGATACACCCAGTTCGACGACAATCGCATCGCCGTGGCCGCCGACGCTCTTGACGCCGCCAGCGCCGCCGTCGCCAAGCTTGAAGTGGGACCGCGCCCGCTCGAGGACATTCGCGACTCCGGCGCCCAGGCGAGTTTCTGGGAATCGCCTCACGACAAGGAAGCGCGCGAGCAACGCGAGATGGCGCGGGTGTTCGAGCGGCTGATCGACGACCTTCCCGGCGTCGAAAGCTCGTTCGTACTCCTCAACCGTTCCAAGCAACGCGTCGGTCTTCGGTTGGTCGCTCGCCCTTCGGCCCTGGTCCGCCTTGAAACCGAGGGGGGCCGCGAGCTGCCGTCGTTCAGCGTCGTCGAATCGATCATCTCGATCCTCACGGTCAGCGAGAGCGGTCTCACGCCGCAGGCGATCACGGTGATGGATCGCTCGGGCCGCAGGTATCTCGACGCCGGCAACCCGGAACTCAACGCCCTCTCGACCACCCGCGCCCGCGAGGAAGATCTGAGCCGGCGGATCCTCGAAAAGCTCGACTGGATCACCGGCGTCGGCGTCGACGTCCAACTCGCGATCATCGAGCCCGAGCAACAGCCGAATCCGATTTCCGGCGAATCCAAGCCGACCGAGCCTCCGACGCCGATCGAGCCGGGGATCTCGGTGTCGCTCAATCGGGCGCTGTCGATCGATCTGGAACCCGCCGACCCCGCGCCCCCGGCCGCGAGTCCTCCACCGACGGCCGCCGCCGAGCCGAAGCGTCGCGGGCAGATCTGGGTGCGCGTGCCCCGGAGCTATTATCTCCACGCGAGCTTCACGCCGGATCACAGAGAGCCGTCGCAAGACGACATCCGCACCCTGGTGGCCCGCACCGAGTCGCAGATCCGTAAGGCGGTGGAACTGGTCGTCCCCGAGATCGAGACGGCCGCCTGGAGGCCGCTGTCGATCGACGTGATCCCCGACCAGACTTCCAATGATCGAATGCCGGCGGCGATTGCGGGCCGCGACTCGCGGCGCGTGGTCAACGACTGGGCGACGGCCGGCGCCGCCGGCGCCGCGGCCGCTGCCCTGGTGGCGGTCGGCACCTGGATCTTCGGCGCGCGACAGCCGTCCCGCCGGTCCCCGGCGTCTCGGGGTTCGCTCCGCTACCACCAGGGATCGTCGGCGACGCCGCCGCCGACCGAGCGCGTCCTCGAATTCGTCCGTCGCAACCCCGAAGCCGCCTTCAGCGTGCTCAATCGATGGACGAGCCAGGGAGGTGGACGATCATGAACCCGACGACCTCGCCCCGAACCCGAACCACCGCCGAGCCGTCCCACCCCGACGACCGCCCCGCCGACGTCGACGGCGACCGCGCCGCGGCTGCGTCGATATCGCCGCTCCGCAAGGCGGCGATCGTGCTGATCAGCCTGGAGCAGTCGCTCTCGTCGCAGCTCTTGACTCACCTGGACCGCGAGGCCGTCGAGGCCGTGACCTGGGAGATCGCCCGGATGGACCGGGTCGACCCCGACGAGCAGGCGGTGGTGCTCGAAGAGTTTCTCGGGATGGGGCTGCGGCGGCTGTGTTTCGTTTTCGACGACCTCCTGCGGATGGACGACCGCGAGATCCGCGCGGGCTTTCAGGTCGACGACGCCGAAGCCTGGGCCCTCGCCCTCGCCGGCGCCGCCGCTCCCGTGCGAGCCAAGGTCATCGGCGCCCTGACCGCCTCGGCCGCCCAGGCGCTTCAGCGCCACCTTGAAAACCTCGGGCCGTTCCGGCTTTCCGACACCGAAGTCGCCCAGGCCGAGATCAGCGAGCGGTTTCGCGGCCTTTACGACCAGGGCGAGCTCGACCTCCCCGACCCCAGCGGTCGTGAAGAAGTGCTCGTCTGACGACGCCCCGATGAAATCGGCTCCGCGATTCGACCCAGGAAGGACTCCCGTATGATTCACGCCAAGCTTTCGACTCGGCTCGCCGCGGGACTGCTGGCGACGGTCGCGCTCGCCGCGTCCCCCGCGCCGACCCTTGGGCAAGAGCCGACGCGCGAGGCCGCTCGAACGTCTCGCACGGCCGCCGCGCGGCAGCGAACCGAGGCGGCCTCGAACGCCGTCAAGGGGTCGCAAGGTTGGTGGACCGGGACCGTCGCGATGCTGGTGATTCTGGGCGCGGCGGGGGTGCTTTGCATCGCCGCGAGACGACAGGCCGAAGGGGCGACCGGCTCGCGGTTGAAGGTCGTGGGGCGCGTCGCCCTGCCTCCGAAGCACGCGGTTTTCCTGGTCAAGGCCGGCGGCCGAACCCTCTTGATCGGCGCCGGCCCTCAAGGCGCGCCGTCGCTCTTGGGCGAACTGGACGACGAAGAGGCTTCCCTCCTTGTTTCAACAGGGACGCCGGCCCCGGCCGCGCGGGACGACTCGGCGATGCGTTCCGCTCGTCCAGTCCATGCACAACATCGAATCGACGTGCGACTGGGAGACGAATCGTGAGAACACCCGCGAGTTTTCTGACGGCGCTGCTCTTGATCGCCCTCGCCGCGCCTTGCCAGGCTCAGGAAGAAGCCCGGAAGGCCTCGGCCGCGCCCGCGAATGCAACGCTTATCGAGCCGGCCGACGCGATGAGGACCGTGCAGTCGGTGGCGCTCTTCGGGCTGGTGTCGCTGGCGCCGGTCGCGCTCTTGATGATCACGCCGTTCGTGCGGATCAACATCGTGCTGGTGCTGCTTCGTCAGGCGCTGGGGAGTCCGCAGGTGCCGGGCAATCAGGTGCTGATGGCGCTTTCGCTTCTGCTCAGCGCGTTGATCATGCGTCCCGTCGGCGAGAAGGTCTACCACCAGGCGGTCGAGCCCTACATGGCGGGCGAGGCGGGCGCGGCGGCGGCGTGGGACGCGGGCGCCAAACCGATCAAGGAATTCATGGTCGACCAGATCGTCAGGACCAATCATCAGGATTACCTCTGGACGTTGTTTCAACACACCTCCGAGGCGAGCGCCGGGGCGGGCGAGCCTGAAGACCCCGATGCGTTTCCGCTCGGCGTGGTCGCGCCCGCGTTCATCCTGAGCGAGCTGACCACGGCGTTGATGTACGGCTTTTACCTTTACCTGCCGTTCCTGATCATCGACCTGGTGGTGTCATCGGTTCTGGCGGCGATGGGCCTGTTCATGCTGCCGCCGACCCTGGTGGCGATGCCCGTGAAGCTGATCGCCTTCGTGCTGGCCGACGGCTGGCTGCTGGTGGCCGACATGCTGCTTTCCACCTTCTCTGTCTCGACCGGATGACATCGAGAAAAAGGGGATGAACGTGGATCTCGATCAGGTGACGGTTTGGACGCGCGAGGCGCTCCGAATGACGCTGTTGCTGGGCGGTCCGCTGCTGGCCTCGGCGCTGCTGGTCGGTCTGGCCGTCAACATCCTTCAGACCCTGACGCAGTTGAACGAGCCGGTCGTCGGCCTGGTCCCCCGGGTGGCGACGGTGGTCGTCGCCTTGCTGCTGCTGATTCCCTGGCTTCTGGGACGCTGGATCAACTTTACGGTCGACCTGATCGCCTCCATCCCCAACATGCTCTGACCAGGCCCGAATTCCATGTGAGCGGGGGGCGAGAACCTCCTGTCGGCGATGCAAGGCGAGGCGCTCGAGGCCTGGTTCTCCGCGAACGCGGCGGTCTGGCTGTTGATCACGGCCCGAGCGGCCGGAGTCTGCTTCACCGCGCCGGTGTTGGCCGCGCCAGGGCTCGACCCCCGGTTTCGGGTGGCGCTCGCAGTGCTTCTCGGCGCGTGGATGGCGCCGGCGGCCGCGCCCTTGGTCGGAACGATCGAGACGGGCCGCGCGATCGTCTGGCTGGTCCTCAACGAAGTGCTGATCGGCGGCTTGATCGGCTGGTCGGCGTCGTTGATCGTGGCGGCCGCGCGACAGGCCGGCGACCTCGTCGCCGCGCAGTCGGGGATGTCGACCTCGGCGCTCTTCGATCCCGAGACGGGCGAGGAGTTGACGGCGCTGGGGCACCTGTACGGCCTGATCGCGCTAGCGACGTTCCTGACGCTCGACGGCCCGTTGATCATGGCAGAGGCGATGATCGAGAGCTTTAGGACGATTCCGGCCGGTCGATTGATCTTCGAGCGAGCCACGGCGGAGCTGATGTTCAGTCAGGTGGCCGCCGCGCTCTCCCTGGCGGTTCGGGCCGCGGCGCCGCCGGCCGTCGCGCTGGCGGCGGCGGGGGTGGCGCTGGGCTGGCTTGGTCGGCTGGCGCCGAGCGTGCCGTTGATGACGCTCTCACTGCCGATTCGAGCGGCGCTCGGCGTCTTGCTCGTATCGGCCAGTCTCGTCACGCTGATCGCCTGCCTTACCAACGCCTGGAGCGTCTGGGGCGTCTGATAATCCAGATCGAAACCGTTTCCAGGCAGGATCGAAAGCATGTCGGAAGACCGCACCCAGCCCGCTTCCCAGCGCCGCCGCCAACTCGCCCGAGAGCAGGGGCAGGTCGCGCACAGCCCCGAACTGACCGCGGCGGCGGGCTGGCTGTCCGTCGTCGTCGCTCTCGGCGTCTGGGGGCCGGACCTCATGGAGACTCTGGTTGAGCTGACGCGGACGCCGCTGGTTCGATCCGTTGACGCGTCCACCGATCCGGCCGCTCTGGCGGCGTTGGTTAGGGGCGATGTTCTGCGGATCGCGGCGCCGCTTGGAATGATCCTCGGCGGCTTTCTCGTGGGCGCCTTCGCGGCGCACCAGGCCCAGGTGCGCGGGCTGTGGGCGCCGGCCTTGATCGCGCCCGACCTGTCAAGGCTGGGGCGGTTCGGTCGGGGAGGAGGGATCTCGGCCCGGTTCGAGCGGAGCCTTTGGTCGATCGTCAAGGTGGTGATCCTGACGGGCGTCGCGTGGTGGGGGATTCGCTCGCGCTGGGGGGCCTTGCAGAGACTCAGCCTGCTTGACTTTCCGGCCGCCGCGCAGTCCGCGACGGCCGTCTTGCTGGGGCCGATGCGGATTCTGGCGGTCTTGATGATCGTCGTCGGCCTGGTCGATTACGCCCTTCGCTACGCGCGGTTCGAGATGATGCTGCGGACGACGCCCGACGAGCACCGCGAGGATCAGAAGGCGGTCGAGGGCGACCCGAGGTTGCGGTCGTCGCGGCGCCGCCTCGCGCGGTCGTGGCGCGACGCGACGCCGGAATTGCTGGCCGGCGCGTCGTTGATCTTGCACGGCGAAGCGGGCCTGACGGTCGTGCTGAGCGGAGGTCCGCCGCCGGGGCGGATCGGCGTCCGCGCGACGGCCCAGGGCAAGGCCGGGTATTCGATCCGCCGGGCCGCGAGCCAGGCGAGGATTCCGTGGAGCGACGCGTCGCAGCTCGCCCTCCGGATCGCCTCGCAGCCGAATACCGTTTCGGGCCGATCGGCGATTCTCGATCCCCTGGTCCTGTCTCAGCTTCGCGGCGTCTGGCCGACTTCCTGAACGGGTCGGAATGCATGACGTCGCGGGTTTCGGACTGGACGGATTGCGACGTTCCAAGTAACTTCCCCTCACACATCACGCGGGCCGGTTCCGGCTCGTCTGAGCAAGCCGGTCGTGAGGTCCTGGGAGCTCTCGGGGCCTGATCAAGCAGTGAAGCAGAGGAACCTCCGTGGGAGGTCCGGGCGCTCGCGTCTGGAGTTGATCGTCTCATTTGGGAATGCCGGAGAGCCGTGGATGCCTCCTTCGACGTCGAATTCCTTTGCCTTAATGTCGGGGCGAGTCGCGGGGATGGTCCTGCCGATCACGATCGTCGGGGCGGTTCTCGTCTTCGTCGTGCCGGTGCCGCCGGCGATCCTCGACGTCCTCCTCGCGGGCAACCTGACGGTCGCCGTGCTCGTGCTCTTGACGACCCTGGCGATCCGGACGCCGCAGGAGTTCAGCGCCTTTCCGACCCTCCTATTGACCACGACGCTGACGCGGTTGGTGCTCAACGTCGCGAGCACGAGACTGATCCTGACGCGGGGAGGCGAACACGGCGTCGAGGCGGCCGGCCAGGTCATCCGGGCGTTCGGCGAGTTCGTGGCCGAGGGGTCGGTGCTCGTCGGCGTGATCTTGTTCGCGATCCTGGTCGTCATCCAGTTCGTCGTCATCACCCGAGGCGCCACGCGGATCAGCGAGGTCGCCGCCCGGTTCATGCTCGACGGCCTGCCGGGGCGGCAGATGGCGATCGACGCCGACCTTCACGCCGGCATGATCGACCAGCGCCAGGCGCACGACCGCCGCAACGAAGTCTACCGTCAGGCCGACTTCTTCGGGGCGATGGACGGCGCCGGCAAGTTCGTTCGCGGCGACGCCGTCGCGGGAGTCGTCATCTTGATGGTCAACATCTGCGGCGGCCTGTTCCTGGGCGTCGTCAACCATCACATGAGCCTGGGCGAAGCCGTCGAAGTCTTCACGAAACTGACCATCGGCGATGGACTGGTCAGCCAGGTGCCGGCGTTCCTCATCTCGCTGGCGGCGGGTCTGATCGTCACCCGATCGTCGACCGAGACCGACATCGGCCGCGACGCGGTCGGACAGCTCACGCGAAACCCCGGCGTGCTCGGCACCTCGGCCGTCTTCCTGGCGCTGCTGGCGCTCACCCCGCTCCCCACGCTGCCGTTGATCGCGTTGGCCGCCGCGCTCGGGGGCAGGGCGTTCTATCTGAGCGCCGGCGGTCGCGGCGAGGCGGCCGACGACGTCGGCGACGTTCAGTCGGCGGCTTCGTCGTCGACCGCGCGGCGGACTTCGGACGGCGCGGCCTCGCGGCCGGCCGCCGCGACCGAGACCCCTCGAGTCGCGGCCGACGCGCCTTCTGAAGACATGCAGGATTTATTGCATGTGGATTTGATCGAACTCGAGATCGGCTATCGGCTGATCAGCCTCGCCGATCCGACCCGGGGGGGCAATCTGCTTGAACGATTGCGGACCGTGCGTCACAACCTGGCGCGCGAGCTGGGCCTGATCGTTCCGCAAGTGCGGATTCACGACGAGATCGGGCTGTCTCCGCACGACTATCGGGTCAAGATCCGGGGCACGATCGTGGGGCAGGGGGCCGCGTATGCGGGACGGCTGATGGCGATCCCGCCGGCGGGCGCGGCCGAATCCCCCGAGGGGCGCGACGCGGTCGACCCGACGACCGGCCGGGCGGCGGTCTGGATTCACGCCGAGGGACGCGAGGTGGCCGAGTTGGCGGGCTGCAAGCTGCTCGACGCGGCGGCGGTCGTCGCGGCTCACTTCGGCGAAATCGTCCGCAACCACGCCGACGAGCTGCTGACCCGCGACCAGATCGAACGGCTCCTCGACCGCGTCCGCGGATCGGCGCCCACGTTGGTCGGCGAGGTCGTGCCGGGGCTGCTGCGGCCGGGCGAGCTTCAGCGGCTCTTGCAAAATCTCCTTCGCGAACACGTGAGCATCCGTGATCTTGAGACGATCCTCGAAACGCTGGCGGTCCACGCCGGCAAGACCAAGGACATCGCCGCGCTCACCGAGCAGGTCCGGCAGAGCCTGGCGCGGCAGATCACCGAGAGCCATCGTTCGGCCGACGGCCGCCTGCGGGTGGCGACGCTTTCTCAGGCGATCAACGCCCGACTCTCGGTCGTGGCGGGCCAGGACGACACGCATCCGGCCGAGGCGCTGGGGGACGAGACGGTCAAGAGCATCGTTCGCGCGGCGGCCGCGGCCGTCGCCGAGCTGGTCGATGCGGGCTTGCCGCCGATCGTCTTGACGTCGGCCACGGCCCGCGCGGTGTTCAAGGACCTGACCCGGGCCGACCTGCCCGGCCTGATCATCCTCAGCCAGCGCGAGATCCCCCGCGACACGCCGGTCGAGGTGCTGGGCACGGTCGTCGAGGAGCTTCCCGAACAGATCGGCCAGTTCTCGACGACCGAGGCGTTCGCGTGAACAAGGGCGGAACCAACGCATGGAGACGGCGATGAATCCGAGGACGTATCGAGGGAGGACGATGAAGGAGGCGCTGTCGCGCGTGCGGCGGGACCTCGGCGGAGACGCCGTGATCCTCGCGGCCCGTGAAGTCCGCCGTCGTCGCCTCTTCGGCCTCGGACCTCGCGGCGGCATCGAAGTCGATGCGTCCCTGACGATGCCCGCCGCATCGCTCGCCGCAACCCCGGGGGCGACTCCGACCGCCGCGGGGCGGACGCCGACCGGCCTGGGCGCCGAACTGGGGCGGATTCACTCGATGGTCGACGTGCTCAGCAGGCAAGGGAGGCTGGACCACTGGATGCTCGATCTGCCCAGCGAGCTGACGCCGATCTACGGTCGGTTGGTTGAAGCCGACGTCCCGGAGGCGACGGCCCGCCAACTGGTCCGGATGGTCGCCGACGCGGCCTCGGCCGAGGACCTGGCGACCCCCGCCGACGCGGCCCGCGCCGTCCGCGGGCCGTGGCTGGCGCGCGGCGGGTCGTCGCGCTGGTCGGTCCGACGGGCGTGGGCAAGACGACGACGGTCGCCAAGCTGGCGGCGCGGTTCAAGCTGCAACACGGCCTGCGCGTCGGCTTGCTGACGGTCGACACCTACCGGATCGCGGCCATCGAACAACTGAAAACGTACGCCGACATCATCGACCTGCCGCTCGCCGTGGGGGGAGACCCCGAATCGGCCCGCCGTGCGCTCGACGAGCTGGGGGCGGTCGACCTGGTGCTGGTCGACACCGCGGGCCGCAGCCCGAAGGATCAGCCCAAAATCCATGAGCTGGGTGAGCTGCTGACCCGACTTCGGCCCGACGAGGTCCATCTAGTGCTGAGCGCGTCGACGTCGCGGCGGAGCCTTCGCGCGACCGCCGACCAGTTTGCGCCGGCTCGTCCCGACCGCTTGATCTTGACCAAGCTCGACGAAGCCGAGACTCTGGGCGCGTTCGCCGCAATCCTCGGCCGGTCGGAACGCCCGGTCAGTTACCTCACGACCGGTCAATCGGTTCCCGACGACATCGAGGAGGCCGACCGCGGCCGTTTGGCTCGTTTGATCGTGGGAGAAGTGACGAGCGTCTGAGCCGCGCGCTCGTCGCCGCGGCGCGGCTTCAGAACAGGAAGGAAGGTTCGATGACGGACCAGGCGGAGAACCTGAGACGACTAGTGCAGGCCCAACGCGACTGGAAGGAGTTGGCGGGCGAACGGCCCGCACCGCGCCCGGTCGAGGCCGTCGGCGGCCGTCGGGCGCTCGGCGAAGTCGCCGACTCCTGGAAACCCTTGCGGAACGCCGGCTCGATCCTGGGCCTTGGCGGCGCTCGAAAGGCCGGTCGAATCGCTCCCTGATCGACCGGCGCGACGCGGACTCGGCGTGACGTGGAAACCCAAGACGGAGGTCTGATCATGATCGACGGATTGTTCGGATTATTCTGACGGCGGGGCTCAAGCCGATTGGCTGGGTCGTCCGATAAAGATTATGGTTCGAGTTTCTTGATAGGTGAGAGGCGAGGGGCGGGGCGCACCGCTTGCGGCGGTCCTGGAAATCACGATTTCCGGCCGGGCGGGGGGGATGTCGGGCACAACGCTCGCGACCGCCGGTGGATTCTCGTCCTTCCCGGAAGCACATGGATGTGCGTCCTCTCACGCAGCCGACACGGAGGTCAGGATGTCAACCAAGGTGGATGTGGATGTGACGGAACTCTGGCGCGAGTTCAAGGAACACCCCACCACGGAGATGCGGAACCAGTTGGTCGAGCGCTACTTGGCCTTGGTCAAGTACAACGCCGAGCGCATCTGGCAGCGATTGCCCGAGGGGGTCGATCTCGACGACCTGATCTCCGCGGGGATCTTCGGCCTGATGGACGCCATCGACGCCTTCGACTTGACGCGAGGCGTCAAGTTCGAGACCTACTGCGTGCCGCGAATCCGAGGGGCGATGCTCGACGAGCTGCGGACCATGGACTGGGTGCCGCGCTTGGTCCGATCCAAAGCCACCAAGATGGAAGAAGCCCGCAAGGAACTCGAGGCCAAGCACGGTCGACAGCCTACCGACGTCGAGTTCGCCGAACGGCTCGGCCTGCCGATGGCCGAGTTCGAGAAGATGGCGGCCGAGGCCAACGCCGTCGGGCTCATCAGCCTCAACAAGAAGTGGTACGAGACCGACAGCTACAAGGACGTTCGCGAAATCGACATCCTTGAAGACAAAAAGGGCGAAGACCCCACCCGCAGGCTCCAGCGCAAAGACCTGATGCGGATGGTGACCAAGGGACTCAACCGCAACGAACGCCTTATTATCATTCTTTATTACTATGAAGAACTGACGATGAAAGAGATCGGCGCCACGCTCGATCTGAGCGAGTCGCGAGTGTCTCAGATGCACTCGTCGATCATCCAGCGGCTTCAGTCTCAGCTCTCCCAGCGCCGTCCCGAGTTCGGCACCTGAGAGACGTCCGCCGCGCTCGTCCGCCGGCCTGCTCCGCCGGCGACGAACCATGACGCAGGCCAGGCCCTTCGAGTCGAATCCGCCCTCTCCGCCGCCGAACCCTTTCGACGGCGAGGAGGGCGGATTTCGCGCGTTCGGGTGCTTTCGGGGGACGTCGGCGCCGAGATCGAGCGAATCCGTCCGTCCGTACTCTTCAATTCGCGGGTCGACCGCTTAGAATGTTTGAGGATGGACCAGCCTCGACGGGCGGTCGCGCCGTTTCGTACGTCGGCCCGGCGTCGTTTTGATTGACAGCTCTGAGGAACGTTCGATGACGAGCATCACGAGAGCGCGACGCGTGCTCCTGACGGTCGCGGCCTGCGCCGCTCTCTCGCTTGGGGGATCGACCCCCGCGCGGGCCCAGTTCGGCTACGGGATGGGCATGGGCATCGGCTTTGATCTGGGGTTCAACAGGATACCGTCGCCGACGGACTTCCTGAACCAGCACGCGCTGATCAACGCCCAACGGGCGACCGGGCCGAAGTCGAACAACGTGTACGCCGGCAATCCGAACTCGTATACGAATCGGGTGCGCGACAACGGCTTCACGCCCAGCTACAACGTGCAGCGGAGGCGGACTTCGACCGCCGCGGCCGCGCCGGTCAGCCTCGGGGCGTCGTCCCGAGCGCAGGCGCCCGTGGCGCCGGCCGGCGAGGCGACCAGGAACGCGCCGGCTCTGGCGAGCTACTTCGACGGCGCGCTCCGACTCGTCTGGCCGGCCGACGCGCCGGTCTCCGGCGATTTGAGGCCCAAGCGGGACGTCTCCGACCAGGCCAGCCTGGCCGTGCTCACCGAGGTCGGCAAGCTGGGCCGGGCCTCGGTCGCCTCGGCGACGGACGCTCGCCAGAAGCTGCTCGACTACGGACGCCCCGCGCTCCAGGAGATCCGCGAAACGGCGACGCCGGTCGTCGCCGACACGTTCCACGCGTTCATGCTCTCGCTCTACGACTCCCTCAAGCAGGCCGCGGCGGCACCCTGAACGAGCGCCGAGACAAAGCCGCGTTGTTCCTTGGCGGCGCGGATTCAGGCGAGTCGATTTCTCACCCGTCGTCGGCTCGCCGTCATGGATCGGATTTTACCACCGTCGTACATCACTGGAGCCGGCGGGCATTCGTCCCAATAATCCTGGGATCGAGGGATCGAAATGAATTGGAATTGATTTGACATTCCGTGTTCGGGTGATTACAAAACAAATCCGACGATCGAGAGAAACCTGTTCATGGTGACCGCTTCTCTTCGGCCTCGGAGGTGGAGATGTCTCGATCTCGCTTCAGGCTCGGCTTCGTCGGATTGTTGATTACGGGCGCGTCAATCGTTGCTTGGTCCTTCTTTGGACGGAAGGACTCTGGGCCGGGCAGACCCACGGCAATCGAGGATCGATTGAGTTGGTCGACTTCGCCCAACGAGCGAGGCGATGGCGATCGGGCCCCATGCCCCTTGGTTTTTAGACTTCGGAACGACGGGGGATCTTCGGTTCGTGTCACGTCGCTAGAAAGCGGTTGCGGGTGCGCCAGGCCCACGGTCGAGCCTTTGATCGTTGCCCCTGGGCAGGAATGCCGGGTCGCCGTGGCATCCACCCAGAGTCAAACGGTCGGAGGGGAACGGCTGGTCCCGATCAAAGTAGGCACGGATTCGCATGTCACTCCTATAATCAATCTGTCGATCCGAATTTTTGATGGGCGCACCCCGCCCTTCATCGGCGACGTCGACGGCGCTCTTTCCTTTTACGACCCCAAGCGGGGAGACTCTCAGGAATTCAACGTCAGAACCGTGGAGCCGGTTGGACAAGAGCACGTCCCCCTCGCAACCAGCGATCTTCCGTTCCTCAAGGTCGAGCACGTTCGAACCGAATCGAGGGACAATCCGGCTTTGGAAAGGGCGTCATACAAAACATACATATATAAAAAACATATATATAATGTGAGCGTGGCGGGCGATCCGCCGCCCGGCGATTTCCTTGGAGCGGTCTCCGTGCAAGACCCTTATGCTGAAGGGAAGCGACACACGAGCATCGTCCGAGGGAAGGTCGTCCCCTTGGTGCGCGTCGTTCCGCGCCGCGGACTCATCAGGACGGGTCTTGTCGGCGACGATTCGCAATCGCGGGATCGCTTCACCGTTTTCTCGAAGGCG
>CALCIC010000082.1 GCA_937907405.1 uncultured Isosphaeraceae bacterium
GAGCAGCAGCAGCGGCGGCGGCGGCAGCGGCGCGATGGGGGGCGGCCGTCCCAGCGGCAAGAGCCAGTCCGAACTGGAGAAGGAAGCCAAGGAAGAAACCGCGCGTCGCTACCGCGAGATGCGCGCCCGGCTGGCCGGCGACAACAAGGTGGTGAGCACGGACGAACTGGCCAAGGACGCCGCGGCCCAGGGGCCGCCGCCGAAAGAGATCACCAAGGGGCTGCGGTGGGTCGCCCTCACCGCCACGCTCGACCACGCCCAGATTCTCGCCAACTACCGCAAGGCGCTCAAGAACCCGTCGCTCGCCAATCCGTACTACCTGCGGCTTGAAGTCCAGCGGCAGGAACTGGGGCCCGACGGCTCGTGGGCCGAGTGGGAAGACGTCGCCTCCAAGCGCAACCTGGAAATCCTCGACAACCTCCCCGAGGTCGACGAGGAGCTGACGCCGGCCACCGTCCGCCCCGACAACCTCAACAACCCCCTGCCGTTCCTCAGGGCGGGCCTCTGGGAGAAGGTTCACATCGGCAGCCTCGTCCCCGAAGAG
The DNA here is from genome assembly GCA_937907405.1 of uncultured Isosphaeraceae bacterium. Taxonomy (GTDB): domain Bacteria; phylum Planctomycetota; class Planctomycetia; order Isosphaerales; family Isosphaeraceae; genus Paludisphaera. Next base: position 545 of record CALCIC010000082.1, read on the forward strand.
AAGAAGGCCGTCGTGGAAGTCAAGGCCCCCTCTCCCAACGCGGGAATGATGGCCGGCATGAGCGGCATGATGGGGAGCGCCGGCGGGATGAGCGACTCCAGCATGGCGGGGGGGGCGATGAGCAGCATGATGGGGATGGGCAGCGGCTCCATGATGGGGATGGGCGAGATGATGGGGATGAGCAGCGGCGACATGATGGGGATGGGCAGCGGCAGCGGCAGCGGGATGATGGGAATGATGGGAATGGGGGGCGCGGCGCCGGGCGTGGAAGGTCTCACCGACTTCTGGAAGTCGGAGGAGAAGACGATCATGGTCCGCGCGCTCGACTTCACGGCCGATCCCGACGCCAGCTACCAGTACCGGCTGCGGATCGTCGTGCTGAACCCGAACTACAAGCGCGACGACGTCACCCCCAAGACGGCCCAGACCAAGGACCAGCAAGAGCTGTTCGGACCGTGGAGCGAGGCGTCGAACGAGGTCCACATGCCTCCGGACGTCTCGGCGTACGCCATGGGGGTCATGCCCGCCAGCGCCAAGTCGGACATGAGGGTCAATTTCCAGGTCATCAAGTTCGCGCCCAGCGACGGCGTCACCGTCCCCGCGACCTTCGACGGGGCGCCGGGCGACATCGTCGGCGAGCCGGCGCGGCGGGACATTCCGGTCTCCGACGGCACCGGCAAGAAGGCCAAGCTGATCGATTTCAACAGCCGTCAGATCGTTCTCGACGTCGACGGCGGCTGGCAGCCGATGCCCCCGGGATTCCCCGGCGGCGGTCTTCTTCGTCCGGCCATGGCCCTGATGCTCCGCCCCGACGGCGCCGTGATCGTCCGCGACGAGGCCGACGACTTCAACGACCCCGTCCGCAAAGACATCGAGAGCAACTACAAGCGCGAGCTCGACGCGTCGACCAAGGAACGCACCAGTTCCATGGGGGGCAGCTACGGCGACATGATGGGAGCGGGAAGCGGAATGATGGAGATGGGGGGCGGCTATCGTTGAGCCGCCCCCGGCCTTCCGCGCGACGATCCCCCCGATCTCAGACGCCCCCTCATTCATATGAGGGGGCGTTTTCATTTGGCCCTCGCGCGTCGGGGCCCCCTTCCCGGCCTATGACGACCCGACGCCGGCTTACTAAAACAAGACGAACGGCGGCGGGGGGCCGATCGGGGGAATCTCGACGATTCGGCGTAGTTCCACTTGACCCGACGCGCGACAAGAGGTACACAGCCACGCAACTTCTCCCGTCCTAGGCGCTCACCCTCGATCGACACCTCGAAAACCAACGTCGGAGGATCTTTCACCCGGGTGAAGGCGCCGTTCCGCTCGGTCGGAATGGTTCGGGCGCAGGTATCGCAATTAAGTGTCTCGCCGTGAGGACTCGAACGAGGCCGCTCTCAGGGAAGTCGGCGGTCGTCCACTGGCGGCGAAAGGAGGTCGCGTTGGGAAGGCTCAGAACGCTCACTGTCATCATGATCCTCGGCGCAGGGGCGGGGGCGTCCACGGAAGGTGCGTCCCCCGACGATGCTGCGGCTTCGCCGTCGCAAGCAACCCGCAAGCCGTCGCCCGTGCCGCCGATCAAGTATTTGGAGGCGGGGTCGCGGCTGTTCAACAGCGGCCAAATCGATCTCGCGGCGAAGTACCTCGACGCGGCCGCAATGTATCGCGATCAGCTTCAGCCCGACGAGCAGACGTCGCTCGACGCCTACGTCCGGGAAATGGCCAAACTCAAGGGGACGGCGTCGGCGCCGGCCGCGACCGCGGCGGCGGCGGCGGCGACGAAGGGGGTCGAGACGGCCGCGACGGCGGTCGAGCCCACCCCCGCGCCGAGGAACCCCAACGGTACGGCGTCCGCCCCCGACGCCAAGCAGAGGGCTCGATGGCTGCTGCACGAGGCCCGCGAGCAGATCTTGCTCGGCGAGTACGACGCGGCCGAGAAGAAGATCAGCGAGTCCGAGGCGATCGACGTCAAGTGGGGGCTCTTCGACGACACCCCCGCCAAGACTCGAACCGCGCTGGAGAAGGCGCGGCCCAAGGCCGACGCGGACGTCAAGACCGCGTCGACCGGCGACCACAAGGCCGCCAAGGCCAAGCTCAAGGAGGCCCGCGCCGCGATCGCCGACCGCCAGTTCGAGCAGGCCGAGTCGATCGCCCTGGAGGTCAAGCAATGGAACCTCTCGTACGGCCTGTTCGAGGACAACCCCGACAAGGTGGCCGCCGCGGCCCGGGCGCTGCGCCGTCGCGACGGCATCCGCAACACCCCGGCCAGCGAGAGGGCCAGCCAGGGGGTCTACGACGTCCTGGTTTCGGAATCGCGACAGTTGATCTCGATCGGCCGGCTCGACGACGCCGAGGCCAAGGCCCGACAGGCCCAGCGGATGAACGTGGTCCCCTCGCTCACCGATGATCGGGCCGAGGCGGTGCTCCACGACATCGCCATGAACCGAGCCAAGACGAAGGACGCCGCGCCTGGTTCGCCGGCCGCGATCTCCGAACCCGCCAGCAACGTGGCCGAACGCGAGGCCAACGATCTGCTTGAGAAGGGGGACAAGGCCCAAGCGGTCGCCAAGTTCGCCGAGGTCGAGCGGCTCCGGGCGGAAGAGGCCGGCCTGCCGCAGCTCGCCGCCGCATCATCGAAGCCGTTGCTCGACCCCCACGTCGAGAAGAGCGGCGCCGACGAGCCGGCCCTCGCCCCTCCCGGCGACGCCGACGCGCCGACGCTGGAACTCGCTCCCGCCGATGCGGCCCCGGCGCTCGCGCCCGCCGATGCGGCCCCGGCCCTCGCGCCGGCCGACGCCGACGCGCCGACGATCGAGGCGACGCCGGTCGCCGCTTCCCCCGTCAATCGCGGCGAGCAACTGCTTGAGCAGGCCCAATCGCTGTACCGGAACGGCAACTACCCCGCGGCCAAGCAACTGGCCGTCGAGGCGAAGGCCGGCGGCTTCGGCGTCGAGGGGCGGGCGGACGAACTGGTCGCGCAGATCGGCCTGGCCGCGCAAGGGGGGGCTCTGGCCCTCTACGAGTCGGCACTCGCCGCCATGCGAAGCGGCGACGTCCCCCGCGCCCGCAGCCTCTTGACCGACGTCGCGTCGGCGGGCTCGGCGCTGGACGAGAGCCTTCAGGCCAAGGTCCAGGAGCTGCTCAAGAACCTGCCGAGCGACGACTTGTCGGGCGATCCCAGCGGCCGCGCGATCGTCAACGATCGGCTTCAGCACGCCAGCGACGCCGAGGCGCTCGCCGCTCAGAAGCTCAACGCCGAGGTCGGCGCCAAGATCGCCGAGGCCCGTCGGCTTCAGGAGACCGACCCCGACAAGGCCCTGGCCATCTACGACCAGACGCTCAAGGCCGTCAAGGCGTCGGAACTCTCGCCCAACCTCGCCCGACCGATGGTCCGTCGCCTGGAGGTGGCCGTCGAGCTCACGAAGAAGGACAAGCTCATCTTCGAAGAGAAGATGAAAGACAAGACCGCCCGGGCCGAGATCGAGGTCAAGCGACTTCGCATCCTTGAGGCCGACAAGGCCAAAAAGGCGCGGATGAAGGAGTTCATGGACAAGGCCCAGGCCGCCTACGCCGAGGGCGATTTCGTCGAGGCCGAGGCCTACGCCAAGCGCGCCATGGAGGTCGATCCGACCGAGGTGGCCGCGACCGCGATGGTCTTCAAGTCGAAGCTTGAGCGTCGCTACAAGCAGGACCAGGACACGAAGAGCGCCAAGGAGAACGGCGCCGTCACCGCGTTCCAGGAGGTGGATCTCGCCTCGGTCGCCGACCCCGAGGTCCAGCTCAACGGGATCAAGTTCCCCAAGTCCTTCAAGGACCTGACCCGCGACCGGATCGCGATGAACGCGAAGCTGGCCCCCAAGAAGGACCCGCACGTTCTGGTGACCGAGGCCAAGCTTCGCGAGCCGATCTCGGTCAACTTCAACAAGCAGCCGCTGAGCGAGGCGGTGACGTTCATCCAGAACTACTCGGGCCTGAACATCGTCCTCGACCCCAAGGCCCTCGCTGACGAGGGGCTCACCTCGTCGACCCCCGTCGACCTGACGCTGGCCAATCCTGTCCAGCTCAAGACGGTCCTCAAGCTGATGCTCAAGCCCCTGGGCCTGACGACTCAGATCGAGGACGACGTGCTCCTGATCACCAGCCCGCAGGCCAAGGATCAGAAGACGTTGCCCGTCACCTATTACGTCGGCGACCTGCTCATGCCGCCGAAATCGGCCCAGTCGGCTTCGGGAGTGCCGTCCGCGGCCAACCCGTCCTCGCCTGACGCGGCGGCCGACGCCGCCGCGGGGCTGGGATCGACGACGGCCGGGGTCAACGGCGTGTCGGTGACCAAGGAGGCGCGTCCGGAAGTCGACATGACTCCGCTGGTTCAGTTGATCACCAACACCGTCGCGCCGGGGTCCTGGCAGGTCCAGGACGGCTCCGGCCAGGACGTCTCCTCGGCTTACGGTCTGGGAGGCGGCTTCGGCGGCGGAGCGGGGGGCGCCGGGGGAATCGACGAGAACCGTCCTCCGGGTTCGATCACGCCGTTCTACCTGAGCATCAGCCTCATCATCCGGCACACGGCGGAAGTCCATGAACAGGTCGCCGACCTGCTCCGCCAGCTTCGCCGGCTTCAGGACCTTCAGGTGTCGATCGAGGTCCGGTTCATCACCGTGACCGACAACTTCTTCGAGCAGATCGGCATCGACTTCGACTTCGCCATCAACTCCAAGAGCGTGGGCAAGAAGAGCACCTGGGCGTTCCCCAACAACCTGATCACCACGACCGGCGGCACGACCGGCGGCGGCACCACCGCCGGCGGCACCACCGGCGGCGGCGGCGGCGGCATCACCGGCGGCGGCGGCAGCACCGGCGGCAGCGCCGGCGGCCTCGGCGGCGGCGGCAGCGGCGGCGGCGCCGGCGGCCTCGGCGGCGGCCTCGGCGGCGGCGGCGGCGGCCTCGGCGGCGGCGGCGGCGGCCTCGGCGGTGGCGGCGGCGGCGGCCTCGGCGGCGGCGGCGGCGGCGGCGGCGGATCGACGGCGCCCGGCTACCTCATCAACCCGATTCGCGACTACGCCAACTTCTATCCCGGCGGCAAGACGCCGATGGTCGTGGGCACCCAGGGCGGAGGTCTTTACAACTTCTCGCCGACACTGCAAATCCCGTTCAACAACACGCAAGGCTCGTTGATCAACCCGTTCAACGCGGTTCCGGGCGCCGGCGCCAGCCTGGGCCTGGCGTTCCTCAGCGACCTGGAAGTGTACTTCTTCATGACCGCCGCTCAGGGCGACACCCGGAGCAACGTCCTTCAGGCGCCCAAGGTGACGACGTTCAACGGCGCCGCCGCGACCATCTTCACCGGCCAGCTTCAGTACTACATCCAGTCGGTGCAGCCGATCGTCGGCCCCGGCTCGGTGGCGTTCGTGCCGCAGATCGGCATCCTCAACAACGGCGTCATGCTCAGCGTGACGCCGGTGGTCACGGCCGACCGTCGGTACGTCCGCATGACCCTCTCGCCGTTCTTCAACACGATCAACGGGTTTACGGTGATCTCGGTCCCCGCGGCGGTCGGCGGCTCCGGTCTGGGAGGCGCCTCGGCGTCGATCAACTCCACGATCCAGTTGCCGAACACCACCACCACCAACGTGAGCACCACCGTCACCGTCCCCGACGGCGGCACGGTCCTGCTCGGCGGCGTCAAGCAGCTCCAGGAGGAACGGAAGGAATACGGCGTGCCCGTACTCTCGAAGACCCCCTGGATCGACCGCCTGTTCCGCAACGTCGGAATCGGCCGCAGCACCACCAGCCTGATGCTCATGGTGACCCCTCGGATCATCATCCTCGAAGAAGAGGAAGAGAAGCTGGGCATCCCGTCGGTCGCCTTCTGACCCCGATCGGCCCGAACCGATCCCACGTCGTAAAAAAGAATCCAGGAACCGCCGGGACGACCTCCCGGCGGTTCCTTTCGTTTCCATCGAATCGAACCGCGTCCACGGCTTGAATCGCGGCGGCGGACGGATCATGCTGGACCCTGGGCCGTCCGCAACCCTCGGGAGCGGGGCCCGCGAGCCCCCGTCGCCGTCTGGAACGCGGAGAACCCGAATGAACGCCCTGATCCTACCCGCGGCGCTGCTGGCGATCATCGCCCGACAACCCGCCGCCGACGACGACCAAGCCGAACCGCCCCCGAACAGGTCCGTCGCCGTCGGCGTCTCACCCGACTGGAAGCCGCTGGGGCGGGGCCTCTGGTTCGACGCCAAGAGCAAGCCCAAGCGAGTGATCGTCGAGGCTCGCGTCGTGCTTCGCGACGGCGCGCTCGAGCACCTGCTCTGCCTGAAGGGGACGAAGGAGCACGAGGCGATCGTGGCGACCCCCGCCGATCCCCAGCAGATCCACGCCGGCCTGCTGCTGACCGGCGCCGAGCCGGGGCACCCCGTGCGGTTCCAGCCCAAATTCGAACCCCCGGCGGGAACGCCGATCGACGTCAAGGTCCGCTGGAAGATCGACGGGGAAACCCACGAGGTCGACGCCCGGCAATGGATCGAAGACCTCGAGACCAAGAAGACGCTCGACGTCGACTGGGTCTTCGCCGGCAGCACGCTCTACGACGATCCGGTCTCGAAGAAAACGATCTACGCCGCCCTGGAAGGCGACCTGATCACCGTCGCCAACTTCGCAAGCGCCATCCTCGACCTGCCGATCGCCAGCTCGGCCAGCGACGCCAACCGCATCTACATCGCCCGAACGCACGTGCTCCCTCCGCTGGGGACCGAGGTCCAGTTGATCCTCAGCCCCAAGCCCCCCAAGCCCAAGAAATCGCCCTGACGGGCGAACCGGCGCTCGCGCCGTTCCGGACGCGTCGCGATTCTCATTCCAGCCGCAAGGCGCACCAGACTCCGAACGGATGAAACTGGGCGTCCATCGGCCGAACCTCCAGGCTCTCCCACTCCTCCGGAGACCAGATGACCAACCGCGCGGGATGGCCGTTGATTTTCCAGCCGGCGGCCGGCGGCGTCCGATCCATAGGTCGATACCTTATGCGAAGATGGGAAGGGGGCGGAGTCGACCCGTTCGCCCTGTGAATTCTGTGCACGAGGGATTCCTCCTGCATCGGCGGCCTTACATTGACCGCGAAGACCTGTGCGGGGTAAGTTCGGCTGTTTGGATTGACGAAAGACGCGCCCGGACTCTTCATGGACGGAACGATGTGAAGACTCAACAGGTTGCAGCGATGCTCGTCACGACGCGCCGCGTCGCGACCCCTGCTCGGCTTTTTTAAGGCCATTCTTAGTATGCGCTTAATAAGACTATCGACAAGGGGGCGGCTCGCGATTAATTGACACCATGTAGGCATGCCTGCGTTGACCTGTAAACCGGGAACCAGCCGCGGCGATGTTTTCCGAATCGATTGAAGTTCGATCGGGGTATTACCGACCGCGGGCGCGCGGTGGAGGGACTGGCGCGAGCCCTCGGGCGTCGATTGATCGACGCGAGACGGGGTGTGGACGGTTGGCTCGAAATCGGGCATATCTCAGGACATGGGCGAGCTTTATGGAAGCGGCCGAGCTGATCGCGACGGAGAACCTGAGCAAGGCTTACGGCTCGTTCTTCGCACTTCGTCAACTGAGTCTAGGAGTGCGTCAGGGGGAGGTTTACGGTTTGCTCGGCCCCAACGGGTCGGGGAAGACGACGACGATCCGCCTGTTGCTGGGGATGCTCAGGGCGTCGGAGGGGCGGGCGACGATCGCCGGATTCGACTGTTGGCGGCAGAGTCTTCAGGTTCGACGGTTGGTGTCGTATCTCCCGGGCGAGCTTAGGATGACCGGTTCCATGTCGGGGCTCGGGATGCTCAAATATCTGAGCGGGCTCCGGGACGAGGAGTCGCTCGACCGCGCTGCGGCGATCGCCGAGCGGGTGATGAAGTTGGACCTGCGACGGCGGGTTCGCAAGTACTCGACCGGCATGAAGCAGAAGCTGGCGCTGTCGCAGGCGTTCGCCGACCCGGTGGACGTCCTGATCCTCGACGAGCCGACCTCGGCGCTCGACCCCTCGGCCCGCGCCGACGTCCTGGGGTTGATCCGGGAGGCCCGGAGCCAGGGGCAGACGATCATCTTCTCGGGACACGTCCTCTCGGAGATCGAGGCGGTCTGCGACCGGGTGGCGATCCTCCGGTTGGGGAGGCTGGTGCATATCGAGGACATGCACGTCCGTCGCCGGCTGCGGATGCTCCTGATCCGGTTCGCCGGCGACCCTCCCGCGACGTTCCCCGAGGAACTCGAATTGACGCTCCGCGAGCGCCGAGGGCCGGCCTTGCTGCTGGAGCACCGAGGCTCGCTCGGGCCGCTGCTCTCCTGGTTGTCGACGGCCGCCGTCGAGGACCTGGCGATCGGCGCCGAGGACCTTCACAGCCTGTACAACCGGTATCACGGCCCCGACGTGGTCGAAAACGAGGTGGTCGTCTCATGAATCCGTTTCTGACCCTGATCGCCAAGTTGTTCCGGGACGTCCGTTGGAGCCTGCTGTTCTCGGCGGCCACGCTTTTCGCCCTGGGATGGTTGTTCGTCTACGTCACCTCGCTCAACGAAAGCAAGATCCGCAAGGCGCTGGCGGCCGCGCCGGGGAAGGGGGGCGGCTTCGGTTGGATGCGCTCCATGGGGATGGGCGAGCAGCCGTCGTCGGCCGCCATCATCGTCGGATTCTGGAGTCATCCGATGATCATCCTGGTCGTCGCGGTCTGGGCGATCGGCCGGGGGACGAGCGCCGTGGGGTCGGAGATCGAGCGCGGCACGCTCGACCTGGTCCTTTCCCGGCCGATTTCGAGGTCGTCCTACCTGACGGCCCAGATCGTCGCGTCGTTGTCGGGGCTGTTCTTGATCGCGCTGTCACTGGCCGCGGGCGCCGCGATCGCCGTCCGTTACAACGTGTTGGGATCGCCCCCCGGCTTCGGCCAGTTGGTCCGGCCGGCGCTGAACCTCGCGGTGCTGGGCTTGCCCATCTACGCATACACCCTGCTGTTCTCGACGCTCGACCACGTCCGGTGGCGGCCGACGATGCTCGGCTCGATGTTGACGCTCGCCGGCTTCATCGCTCGGGTGATCGCGGTCATTCCTGTCTTCAAGGACATGAGCTGGCGGCCCTGGGTCGATCAGGCGTCGATCTTCCGACTGTACGACCCCGTGGACGCAGTGACCGGACGCGAGCACTTCGGCTTCAACGTCGCGGTGCTGATCGGACTGAGCGCGGCCTGCATCACAGTCAGCCACCTCGTCTTCGCGACCCGCGACCTGCCGGCCAACGGTTGAATGAAAGGAAGCTCGCCTTGGGAACCACGATCATCCAGGTCGACTCGTTCACGAACCGCGCGTTCGCCGGCAACCCGGCGGCCGTCTGCGTGCTCCGACGCTCGGCGCCCGACGGCTGGATGCAGCGCGTCGCGACCGAGATGAACCTGTCCGAGACGGCGTTCCTGCACCCGATCGACGGCGGCCCTCGGTATCGACTGCGCTGGTTCACCCCGACGGTGGAGGTCGATCTCTGCGGGCACGCGACGCTCGCCACGGCTCACGTCCTCTGGCAGGAGGGCCTTCTCGACGCTCACGCCGTCGCCGAATTCGAGACGCGGAGCGGGCTCTTGACGGCCCGACGTCGCGACGACTGGATCGAGCTCGACTTCCCGGCCGAGCCGATCGAGACCGTGGTCGACGACCCCCACGAGCTTGACCGGATTGCAACGGCGATCGGCGGCCCGATCGTCTTCGCCGGTCGCAACCGGTTCGATCTGCTGGTCGAGCTGGCCGACGAGGCGGCCGTGTCCGGCCTGCGTCCCGACTTCGGCGAACTGAAGTCGATCCCCGCGCGCGGCGTGATCGCCACGAGCCGGTCGACCGACCCGGCGTTCGATTTCGTCTCGCGGTTCTTCGCGCCTCGGGTCGGGGTCGACGAGGACCCGGTCTGCGGCTCGGCCCACTGCTGCTCCGGCCCGTTCTGGGCCTCGCGGCTGGGGAGGACCGAGCTGACCGCGCATCAAATCTCGGCGCGCGGCGGCGTGATCAAGGTCCGAATGAACGGCGCGCGGATGGCCCTGATCGGCCAGGCGACGACCGTCCTCCGGTGCGAGCTGCTGAGCGATCCCGAGTAGCCGAGGCGTTCCGGAATCCTCAACGCCCGCGCCGAGCGTCCCCCTTCGGCTCGGCTGGGGCGACCCTGGTTTGGATGATCTCGCCGTTGAAGGGGTTCGGCGGTTCGTAATCGCCGGCGGCCGTCCGCGAGTCGAAGCCGACGTCCATCGCGTCGAGCGGCTGGACGGGGATGAGGCCGGGAGAGGGCCCGACGAGCGGTTCACCCCCGTTCACCGACAGCGACATCTTCTCGACGTCGAGGGAGGCCGAGAGCGCGACGTCGCCGCGCACCGCGTCGGGCGCGATCAGTCGGGTCACCCTGCCGTCGATGCGAACGTCGAACGCCGGCCGGCCCTGGATGAAATGGAGCGCGTAGCCGTGCTGGCGGCCCCCCTGCGCGACCACCACTCCGTGGGGCGCGTCGGCCCGGACCGTCGCGGCGATCTTCAGCGGGCGGCCGTCGATTCGGGGAGAACGGCTCGCCCCATCGGCCGAGGCGTCGGGCTTCGCGAACGGCTTACAGCCGACGCGCCTGGCCCAGGACTCCCATTCGCCGGCCAGTTCCTTCACGAGATCGGGCTTCTCGGCGGCGAGGTTGCGCCGCTCGGAGCGGTCGTTCCGCAAGTCGTAGAGTTCCCAGGTCGGTTCGGCGGGCTGGCGCTTGCCCCAGGTGATCTTCCAGCGACCGCGACGCAGGCCGCGCGCGTCCTGGTGCTCGAACGGGAGCGCGCGTTCCGGGAGGAGCTCGCCGTCGATCGCGGGCAGAAGCGAGACGCCTTCCACCGGGGTGACGGCGCGTTCGTCTCGCGTTTTCGGGTAGGCCGCGCCGGCGGCCTCCAACACGGTCGGCACGACGTCCATCAGATGCGACGGATCGCTCCGCCAGGCGCCGGCCGCCTTGATCCGATCCGGCCAATGGACGATCAGCGGATCGGCAATCCCCCCTTCATGGCAAAAATGCTTATACATATTCAATGGCGTATTGCAGAGATTGGCCCAGCCCGAGCCGTAGGCGTGATGGGTCCCCGGCTGGCCCATGCGTTCGAGTTCGGCGCCGACGTGGAGCGTCGTGCGGCCGTCGCGCGATCGGCCGTCGAAGCCGAACGGGCCCCACTCGTAACACGCGCCGTTGTCGCTGAGGAAGAAGATCAGCGTGTCGTCGAGATCGTCGTGCTTCCGGAGGTCTTCGAGGATGCGTCCGACGCCGGCGTCGACGTGCTCCACCATCGCGGCGAAGGTCGCCATCCGTCGCGCGAGGTCCTCGCGACGGTCTTCCGGCAGCGAATCCCAGGCGGGGTTGGGTTGGCCGGGGAAGCCGTTGGCGACGTCGTCCCGATCGACGGGGACCATCGAACGAGGGGGCAGCGCGGCGTCGGCCGGGAAGAGCCCCAGGGCCTTCTGGCGGGCGAACCGCTCGGCCCGGAGGACGTCCCAACCGCGGCGGTAGGTCGCCATGTGGCGGTCGACGTCTTCCCTGGGCGCCTGCAACGGGAAATGAGGCGCCGACTCAGCCAGATACAGGAAATACGGCCGGTCTTGCGCGCGCGCCTGGTTCAAGAACTCCAGCGCGTACTCGGTGAAGACGTCCGTCGCGTAGAACGCCCCGGGCTGGATTTCGTGTTCGGGCTCGCGATCCGCGGGAAGTCTGACGTACTTGTCCGGGGTCCATTGATCCTCGGAGTGGGCGAGGAAGTCTCGGAATCCGAAATAGTTCTGGAACCCGCGGTCGATGGGCCCGGGGACGCCCATGTGCCACTTGCCGACCATCCAGGTCGAGTAACCGGCGTCCCCGAGAATCTCCGCCAGCGTGACGCAGGTCGGCAGCAGGTGCCCGACGTACGCGGGCCCGAAACCCGCCTCCGGTTCGGCCGTCGCGAAGGAGCCGACGCCCGCCTGATGCGGGTGCAATCCGGTCATCAACGACGCGCGCGACGGACAGCACCGCGCCGAGGTGTAGAACGCCGAGAACCGTACCCCGCCCTGGGCGAGGCGGTCGAGGTTCGGCGTCTGGATTTCACCACCGTAGCAGCCGAGATCGGAAAACCCGAGGTCGTCGGCGAGGATCACGATGACGTTGGGACGTTTCGCCCGCTCCGGGGCGCCTTGCGCCTGAACGGTCGCGGCCAGGGCCAGCAAGATGATTGCGAATAGAGATTTCACTGGTTTGAGCCTTCCGCCGCCGTAGTGCGAAGCCGTTTCGTCCAGATCTCGGGGCAGGCAAGGACGTCGTCGAGGTAGCGGCAGACGATCTTCGGCACGGGACGAACGCCTTGTTCCCAAGACCGGATCGCCTTGGCGCTCGCGCCGAGGAACCGGGCGAGCAGCGCCTGGCTCGCGTTCAGCCGCAGCCGAGCCCGCTTGAGGTCGTCGGCCGTGTATTGATGAACCCGAAGAACGAGGGTTGCATTGCGCACCGTACACAGTTTTTCGAGGGTAACCCCAGCGTCCACGGCGTCGTTGACCGACTTCAGTTCGGCGACGACCTCGCCCCACACGTCGCCGTTCGGCTCGTCACGTTCCACGATCGCCTCGCCTTCGCAGGCCAGCCTGTTACAACTCATGAAACGATACCCCAGGAAGACATAGCTATCAACCTCGGCGATCAGTCGGGGCCGAACGGCTTGAGGCTGACGTTCGGGATCTCGAGTTTCTCGTACTCCCTGGCCTGGACGCGGTATCCCTTGATCTGATCAGGGGGCAGGTCGAATTCGACGGTGAGTTGCCGGAACTTCGCGAGGCCGCTCCCCGAGCGCGTCGTCCCCGGATGCGTCTCGCCCATTTTATCGACGGCCACGATTCGGACCTGCCGATCCTCGATATCGTGCGAGACGGACAGGGCCGTTCCCTTTGGGGTCGCAATCGAGTCGCTGAAGATGAAGGAATTCCGCGTGCGGGAACTATATGCGCCCGGGCTGTTCCCCGAATCGTGAACGGTCTCCCACGGACCCGCCGCGACCCTGAAGAGGATCGTGCAGGTCTTCGCGTCCTTGGAAAGGAGCGTGGTCGCCAGACTGAGGCCGTCGACAGGCTTGCCGTCGTGGGCGGCCTGGGACAGCGAGCCACCGTTGGCTCCAGCGATCCACCAATGACTATCCGCGCCCGTCGGCAGATTCGAGATGCGGACTGCGATTGCACGGACAATGACCGGCTCGTCCGACGAATGCTTGGTTCTCGATGCGTCGCATGGCGCGTGCTCAAGCGGCGCTCCGTCCGGCCGCCACCAGGTATTCGGGCCGGAGGGGTGGGGGGAAACCGCGACGACCTCGATCGTCGCGCCGTTGGGGAGGCTCTTGACCCACCGAGGATCAACGTCGGGCGCCTTGTTCGCGGTTTCCGATCGTCGCGCCGCAGTCCTGGGCGGCGGGGCGGGGGCCTTCGGCGGTTGCTGGGTCATGCCGGCCGCCGTCAGGCCGAGCGCGACGACCGCGCCGGCCGCCGCCATGCTGATCTTCTCCCATGCCATCATCTTTAGCACTCCTTC